>VFKI01000146.1 GCA_009885665.1 Gammaproteobacteria bacterium | reverse complement strand
AATCGCGATTCTCCCCCTTAAGTGGCGTCAGGCGGGCGCGCTATTTGCCCGACTAGCCATCTCAATAGTTACATCTCTGGATTGCGTATCCTCTACATAAAGTAGGGTAAATGTTGGCGATGGGGAATGTCGCGTGTCCGGCGTTATTCTTTTTTCTTATCAGCAAGTTTGAGTAACACTTTCCCCAGTTTGCTTTCTATGCCAACTTTTTCTGCTGTTTCGCGCAGTAATTCCGCGCTGTTTGCAGAAATAATCATTTTGCGTTTTTTACCCAACCTTGTTTCAATTTGTCCGGCGCCATAAAATGGTGGGCTGACTTTGCAGCGTATGGAGTGTAGGGCAGCATATGCCGGCTGTTTGCGTAGGTTTTCCAGCAAATCCGGGATCAGAAAACGAAAGCGTGTCACCCAGTGAGGGTTTTCTGCGACGATCGTGAGGACGTGGTTTTCCAATGAAACAGCCACGCAATGGCGCAGTAATTCTGTTTCGTGGGGAAGTGCCGCGCTGAGTGTGTCATTCCATTGTTGTATACGGGCGATTTGTGTCAATACAGGTGACAGCGGGCTGTTTGCTGTATGCGTCAATAAAGTCTTAAGGGGTGCCACATTTGTCATCGTCATAGTGTATCATAAGCAGTTTGACATTATAGGTAAAGTGAGTAATCCTTCGCTTATTTTGCTGCACTCTATATCTCATTTATTCGGAACATGCATGATTATCAGTGGTTTGGTAAAACGTATTTTAGGGAGTCGCAATCAGCGCGTGCTGCGCGGTATGTGGAAAAACGTGGCAGAAATTAATAGCCTCGAAGGAAGTATGCAAGCCTTGAGTGATGCGGCGCTCGCCGCTAAGACGCTAGAATTTCGTGCGCGTCTAGCGACAAGTAAAACGACATTAAATCACTTGCTACCGGAAGCTTTCGCTGTTGTACGCGAAGCGGGTCGACGCGTGCTTGGCATGCGCCATTTTGATGTACAGCTGTTGGGCGGGCAGATATTGCATCGTGGCAGTATTGCAGAAATGCGCACGGGTGAAGGTAAAACGTTGGTTGCCACGCTTGCAGCGTATCTCAATGCGTTGCCGGGTAAAGGCGTACATGTGGTGACGGTCAATGATTATTTGGTACGGCGCGATGCGGAGTGGATGCGGCCGCTTTATCAATTTTTAGGGATGCACGTCGGCATTATCGTGGCGGGTCTGGATCAAACTGAGCGGCAACAAGCCTATGCTGCGGATATTACTTATGCAACCAATAATGAAATAGGTTTTGATTATCTGCGCGATAACATGGCGTATGCCATGATAGATAAAGTGCAGCGTGTACCCCATTATGCGATTGTGGATGAAGTGGATTCAATTTTAATTGATGAAGCACGTACGCCACTGATTATTTCGGGTGCGGCGGAAGACAGTGCGGCACTTTATGTCAGTATCAACACCCTGATTCCGAAATTAACTCGCCAAGCCAGTAAAGATGAAGCGGGTGATTATTTAGTCGATGAAAAAACCAAGCAAGTGAGCTTGTCGGAAGATGGCCATCAACATGTTGAAGATATTCTTGCGGCGGCGGGGATATTGCGCGCGGGCGAAAGTCTTTATCATCCTGACAATATCATGCTGATGCATCATTTGAATGCAGGCTTGCGGGCGCACGCCTTATTCCATCGTGATGTTGACTATATCGTGCAGAATGGCGAAGTTGTCATTGTCGACGAGCATACGGGCCGCACCATGCCGGGGCGGCGTTGGTCTGATGGTTTACATCAAGCGGTTGAAGCTAAAGAAGGTGTGCAAGTGCGTAATGAAAATCATACGCTGGCATCGATCACTTTCCAAAATTATTTTCGTTTATATGAAAAATTATCGGGCATGACGGGTACGGCCGATACAGAAGCGTATGAATTTCAGCAAATCTATGGCCTTGAAGTGGTCGTCTTGCCAACCAATAAGCCGATGGTGCGCGCAGATTTGCATGATGTTATTTATATGACCGTGGACGAGAAATTTACCGCCATCATTGAAGATATCAAGCAAGCACGCGCGTCTGGCCAGCCGGTATTAGTGGGTACCGCATCGATTGAAGCGTCAGAACATTTGGATCGCTTGTTAAATGCCGAAAAAATTCCGCATCAAGTATTGAACGCAAAATTTCATGAACAAGAAGCGGGTATTATTTCTGAAGCGGGTCGGCCAGGTGCGGTGACCATTGCCACGAATATGGCGGGTCGTGGTACCGATATCGTGTTGGGCGGTAATATTGACGCAGAATTGAAACAAGCGGGCGAAATGTCGGAAGCAGAAATTGTGGCACATCGTGCTGCTTGGCAAAAGCGGCATGATGAAGTGATTGCGGCGGGTGGTTTGTATGTGTTGGGCACAGAGCGACATGAATCACGTCGCATCGACAATCAATTGCGCGGTCGTTCTGGTCGGCAAGGTGATCCGGGTAAATCGCGTTTTTACTTATCTTTACAAGATAATTTGCTGCGTATTTTTGGTGGAGAACGTTTAATTCGTATCATGACAAGATTGCGCATTGAAAAAGGGACGGCGCTGGAATCAGGCATGTTATCGCGTAATATCGAAAGTGCGCAGCGTAAAGTGGAGGCGCATAACTTTGATATGCGTAAGCAATTATTGGAATATGATGATGTCGCGAATGATCAACGTAAAGTGATTTATGCGCAGCGTGATGAAATATTGAACGCGACGGATTTAACGGATACCTTTACTGGCATTCGTGAGCAAGTCATTAACGCAGTGATTCGTCAATTTATTCCTGCGGAATCTTTGGAAGAACAATGGGATATTGCGGGATTGGAGAATACGTTTCAGCAAGAATTTGGTCTGTATTTGCCGCTGCAAAATTGGTTGAATCGGGACGAAAGTTTACATGAAGAAAATCTGATTCAACGTATTCAAGCTGAATTTTCGACGTATTGGCAAAGCAAACTCGAGATACTGGAACCCGCCGCCCAGATTGAATTACAAAAAGCCGTTATGTTGCAAACGTTGGATAATTTGTGGCGCGAACATTTGGCGGCGATGGATTATTTGCGGCAAGGCATACATTTACGTGGCTATGCACAAAAAAATCCTAAGCAAGAATACAAGCGTGAATCATTTGAAATGTTTGTCGATTTAATCGATCGCGTCAATCGGCAAGTGATTTCAACATTGGCATGTTTTACCCTTCAGCCAGCTGCACCGGTTGCGCCGGCTGCTGTATCTGCGCCAATTTTTAAATTGCAATACGAGCATGCTGAAATCGATGGTTTGGCACCGACTGAGGTAGAAGTAGGGGAAGCAAGGATGCAACCGATGTTGCGTGATTCGCGTAAAATTGGTCGTAATGAAAATTGTCCGTGTGGTTCAGGTAAAAAATACAAGCATTGTCATGGTAGTTTAACGTAATAAAAGGAGCGACGTAATGAAGAAGGTTATGGGTTTAATATTGGCGAGTATTTTGTTGGTGACGTTGGTGGGTTGTCGGAATACCGTTGCCGGGTTTGGCAAGGATATGCAGAATACCGGTGAAAAGATTCAACACAAAGTATCCTCTTAATGAAACATATGCATGTTGTTATTGGTATTGTGATTAATGTGGAACAAAAAGTGTTGATTGCGCAACGTCCGCCGGGAACCTACCAAAGTGGTCGTTGGGAATTTCCAGGTGGAAAAATAGAATTGGGTGAAAATGCATTTCAAGCATTGCAACGTGAACTCAGCGAAGAAGTCGGCATTCGTGCGTTAGCGGCAGAATGCTGGCTGCGTACCGGCTATGAATATCCAGATCGCCAAGTGATGTTGGAAACATGGATTGTACGCCAATTTAAAGGTGAGCCCTATGGCGCAGAAGGGCAGGCGGTACGTTGGGTCACGGTGACAGAGTTGGCGGATTATACCTTTCCTGAAGGCAATCAAATTGTGCTAGAAAAATTGATATATCTACTACAAATGTAACCATTCAGCACGATCTTCGAAAAACACCCGCGAGGCCAGAGGCAATCTGACTTTACGCGATGGGGGTTAGACTCGCCTCCCTCCTTGGAGGCTCGCCCTTCGGGCGCACTTTGTGCGACAAAAACGGCTTTCCTTTTGACATATATAATCTTGGAGCGAGTGATGTATGATTTTTTAATGCATAAAAGAATAATTGTATTTCTTCTCGCAGTCATAAGCCTGCCGGCGTTTGCGCAAATTTACACGCCAGCTGCGCGTCTCAATCAACAGCTGATGGCGATTCATACCTTTCACGCTGATTTTGATCAAACGGTCACAAGCAACCATGGTCGAACGCTTAATCATACCCAAGGTGAAATGGATCTTGCCCGTCCCGGTAAATTTCGTTGGGCCGTGAAAGGCGATGCGGCGCAATTGATTATTGCCGTCAATGATAAATTATGGATATACGATGCTGATTTGCAACAAGTTACCATCAAGCATCTTGATGCGAACCATGAAGTGCCGGCGTTAATTTTGCTTGATAACAATACCTTGACGGCAGAAAAAGATTTCCATATTACCGCCTCTGCGGATAATTCAACGTTTACTTTAATTCCTAAAGATAAAAATAGTATGTTTGCTAGCGTGCAATTACAATTTTTAGGCAGTGCTTTGGTTAGCATGAAGCTTTATGATCTTTTGGGGCAAGTGACGCGCATTGATTTCAGCCATATTATAGTGAATCATCCTTTATCCTCCAGCGTATTTCATTTTACGCCGCCGGCGAATACGGATGTCATTAATGAATAATGGCTTTCAGCCGCTTGCCGCACGTTTGCGTCCGGCAACATTGGATGAATTTTTCGGTCAAGCGCATTTATTAGCGCTTAATAAACCATTGCGCCGTGCCATTGAACAAGGCGTGTTGCATTCGATGATTTTTTGGGGGCCACCGGGTACGGGTAAAACGACGCTGGCACATTTAATGGCGGAGCGTGTCAATGCGCATTTCGTCAGTTTATCGGCTATTTTTTCCGGTGTAAAAGATATTCGCGCGGCCGTCGCTGCAGCCGTCGCTGCACAACAGGAAACCCAACAAAAAACTATTTTATTTGTTGATGAAATCCATCGCTTTAATAAGGCGCAGCAAGACGCATTTTTGCCTTTTGTTGAAAATGGCACATTTATTTTGATCGGTGCGACCACTGAAAATCCTTCATTTGAATTAAATAATGCTTTATTGTCACGTGCACGCGTTTATGTATTAAAATCATTAACGGCAGAGGATTTATTGCAAGTATTAGCGCGTGCTTTGCATGATAAAGAAAAAGGCTATGGTGCATTAAAGATTGATTTTCCGTTAGAATTACAAAAAATTTTAGTGCATGCTGCCGATGGCGATGCGCGCCAAGTGTTAAATTTACTTGAAATTATCATGGATTTTGCCGATGTCGCGCAGGAGGCGACGACCATTACGTCAGAATTATTAGCAGAAGTGATTCAGCATAATTTACGCCGTTTTGATAATCACGGTGAAGCTTTTTACGATCAAATTTCAGCTTTACATAAATCCGTGCGTGGCACAGCACCTGATGCTGCGTTATATTGGCTATGCCGCATGTTGGATGGCGGTTGTGATCCATTATATATTGCGCGGCGCGTGGTGCGGATGGCATCCGAAGATATTGGTAATGCCGACCCACGTGCGCTGGAATTGGCTTTAAATGCCTGCGCAGTGTATGAGCGCTTGGGCAGTCCAGAAGGGGAGTTGGCGATAGCGCAAGCCGTCGTTTATATGGCAATTGCCGCAAAAAGTAATGCAGTGTATGTGGCGTATAATACGGCGATGGCAGATGCCAAAGCATTGGGTTCACTGGAAGTACCCCTGCATATCCGTAATGCCCCGACGCGGCTGATGAAAGCATTGGATTATGGCAAAGGCTATCGTTATGCGCACGATGAGCCTGATGCCTATGCTGCGGGTGAAAATTATCTGCCTGACGCACTCAAGGGAAAAATATATTACCAGCCCGTATCGCGCGGGCTGGAAATTAAAATTGCCGAAAAATTAGCGGCATTGCGGGCTAAAGATTAATCGTTATGCCCGCCCCACCCGTCAGCCGGGTGCACTGCCATTAAGTTAAGCATACTGCGGCTCCAAAAAGGTTGAAGATAAGCGTAGTGCTGCTTAAAGCCGACCTGCCGTGGGTTCGTCGGATCGTAAAATACAAGGACGTATTTTCCGACCGCATGGATGCAGCTTCATCCGACGCGACCCACGGTGGGTTGGCTGACTTAACTTAATGGCAGTGCAGCCGGGTGAGGGTGGCAGGGTAGGGCTTGCGCTATACCCTCGCCGTTAATGACACAAAATCCCTGCAATAATCAACGATTTTAGCGGATTATCCCCTAACGCCAGTGGTGTCACATTGCTGATATCGCCTTGCAATTCAAAGCTATTACGCCACGCTGGGCCGCTGAACTGACCATTTGTGTTGGTGGTTAACGCAATGCCTTTACCCCAAAAATTACTCTGTAATGGATCCGCTAACGCGATACTACCATTGATGGTTTCACCATGCAGTGGGTAATTTTGTAGCGCAACTTTGACAGAAAAGCGATTAATAGCATGTGTGCCGCTGCCGCGTTGCGAAATAATCGAAGCCGATAAAATTTGACAAGCTTGTCCGCCACCGCCACTTTGATAGGTATAAGCAATATCAACCGGCATGACGCTGTCCTTTTGAATCATCACAGTTGTGCTGGTGACGGTGCCGCTACAAAATCCGGTCTGTGTGGCGCCAGCAGGAACGGGTGCGGTGGTCGAAGCCAATGTCAAGGTATGTTGGCCAATCGATAACGTTTTACTTAAGCCGGCTTGCGCAATAAAAGGGGTGCCCACTTTTGCTGCATCGATGTACAACGTGTCACTTGCTTGCTGACAGTGAATATCTGAGGTAGGTGAAAGATTGAGTTGCACTGTGCCAGTCAGTGCCGCTGCAGTTACAGTGAGCTGGTTTGGCACATAATTAAATTGAAAACCGGATTTAATTGCGCCATTACACCTAATCGGGTAACTGCCCGGCAGGCTAGCGCTGGTCGCGGTGGTCGTACACGTTGGCGCAGTGTCTAACTTGACTTGCGGCATAATTTTATAGGTAAAAACCGGGAGTTTTGCACCTTGGATCATGGTTTGTGGATCAGCGCTGATGGTGATTGGCGTTATCGCTGAAGTGACCACTAACGTCAGGGTTGTTAAATAATTCAAACTGCCGTCAGGATTGTTTGCCTGAACTTGAATCGGATATAGACCCGCTGGCACACTGGCGTCTGCGCTCAGGGTTAATTGTGCTTGCCCCGCGCCACCGATAATGGTTTGGGTATTAAAAGCATAATGCACACCCGCCGGTAAGTGATCTGTGTTGATCACTTGTAAACTAACATCATCATGGAAATTGCCAATTGATTTTAACGTAAGCATATCGCTGACGTGTTGTTGACCGCCGCTGCTATCGATGGCGAGTGTCGGCGTATAACTGTCAGCAAGTAAACTATAATCAGCATGAACGGGCGGCGGTGATTGATCATCGCGATCACCACTATGCGTTAAAGCTTCAAAAATCGCCATATGCACACCCTTATCATTATTGCTCGGGTTGGCCAGTGCATGTTGAATTAATTGATAGGTATTTGAACTTGCGCGTAAATCATCGTTAGCGGTTTGCGGCGTATTCGTCATTTGCGGATCACGGAAGCGATTATGATAAGCGTTGTAACCAATAACAAATGTACTGCTTACGCTATTATTTTTTAATCGCCCATTTTTGTCAGTACAAAAATCGGCAGGCGCGTGCGTTAAACCGTTTAATTCAAATCCCGTCATCAAATTAAGCGCTGTCACTAAACGTTGTTCTGCACCATCCGCTGTATAAAGATGCGCTGTTAATGTGCCACCTTGAATATAATCCGTTTCAGCGGCGTTGATGGCTGCAGCAAAGCCATCTTCGGTGTGTTTTAAATCACGACACGTTTCTTGCGTGACGCCAGTGGTTTGTTGATTGAATACGGTTTGTTTATTCCATTCAGCGGTTTTTTCTTCGCGTCCTGCAGGAAAAGGTGCGTGGGTATTCGGATAACGTGGATTATCTAAGGCATAGTTATAAAAATGTGCAGGGACACGTTCTTTCCACATCGCTTGCGCGTAGTGTAATAAATCCGAGTCTTCGTTAAAAACCGCGATCGACATCATGCCATCTATCATGGCGAGTTCCCAGTTGCCATTAAAAGCTGAGCCTTTTTCAAGCATGGGTTGATAAGCCGTCTTGAGCATGCTTTTAAATTGTTGAATATCCGCGGGTGCCCAACCCGCGTGCTGGCCATTGGCATCCAGACCATAACGGATAATTTCTGCGGCGCGTGGAAATTTTTCACTGTCCCAAGCGGCTTGTAATGGACCGTTACTACAGGTTTTGACACTGCCCGGACACGGTTGGCCATTAAATCCGGCAAACCCTTTTAGATGTTGGCCATATGCATTTAAAATATTAATGCTATTTTTAGCATACGTTTGATCGCCAGTAATATACCACAGAATAGCTTGTGTATAAGCCGCTGCCGCATCGTCATCTGCGGCTGAGCAGCCATAATCAGGCCCTGAGTGCGAACCGCATTGATTGATTCCGCCTGCCCACGGACCTTTGGGCGTATAATTTTTTAATGCATATTTGCTGGTTTTGACAATGTAATTAAATTCAGTCCGCCATGGATTATTGGCAAGTTGGGTATTATTCACCTGTTGGCGAATGAAATCGAGTTGCGCACGGTCAAGCACTACGCCAGGATGTTGCCACGCGCTGGGCGCCGTATTTGCCACGCCAATGGCAGGATAGACAACAACGCTCGCACATAAAAGATAAGCCGCTAATTTTTTGGGAATAGCATAATAATGCATAAGAGTGATTCCTGTTGAAATGAATGATCAACGAGAAAATCCATATTCATCAGCTGCCAATGAGTTTGCCTAATCCAAATGCGACGGATCCTGCCGCTGGGATCGTTAATAGCCATGCCCAGACAATACGTCGTGCGACGCCCCAGCGTACGGCACGTACACTTTGCAGCGAGGAGCCGACACCGACGATAGAGCCTGTGATGGTATGCGTGGTGGAAACAGGGATGCCAAGATGGGTCGCCAGCATGAGCGTTGCCGCTCCGGCAGTTTCCGCACAAAAACCGCCGACCGGTTTTAAGCGGGTAATTTTCATGCCCATGGTTTTGACAATGCGCCAGCCGCCGGAAAGCGTACCGAGTGCAATAACGAGGTTGCACGCAACGATGATCCAAATGGGGATGTAAAAGTGACCTTTTAACGCGCCACAAGAAAATAATAAAATGGCAATAATGCCCATGGTTTTTTGTGCGTCGTTACTGCCATGTGCGATGCTGATGGCGGCAGAAGATAAGAGTTGTACTTTGCGGAATATGCCATCGACACGCAATGGTGTAACGCGGAAAAAAATCCGTGCAACTAATAACATCAGTAAACCGCCAATTAAAAAGCCGCAAGTGGGCGAGATAATAATGGCGGCTAGCACTTTTGATATGCCTGAAATTTTTATGGAACTGTAGCCTGCTTTAGCAATCGCTGCGCCTAATAATCCGCCGATTAAAGCATGCGATGAGCTGGACGGCAGGCCAAAATACCAACAAAAAATATTCCAACCTGTCGCGCCTAATAGCGCGGCTAAAATGACTTGAACGTTGACAATGCTTGGGTTAATTAAGCCGGTGCCGATCGTTTCAGCGACATGTAATCCAAAAAATAAAAAAGCAATAAAATTAAAAAACGCAGCCCAAAGCACGGCGTGCTGGGGTTTAAGGACGCGGGTGGAAACAATGGTTGCAATTGAGTTGGCTGCATCGTTAAAACCATTAAGAAAATCAAAGGTTAATGCGGCCAAGATGGTGAAGATGATGAGCGGAGTCAATGCAGCAAAATGCATTAGGCGTATTCCAAGATGATACCTTTAATGAGATTAGCGACATCTTGGCATTTTTTTACCACAGAGCGCACCAAGGTGTAGACCTCTTTTAGCTTGTAAAATTGCTTGAAATCATTTTCTTCAGCAAATAAGCGTTTTTCACCGGCCAAAATAGCTTTATGGGCTTCGCATTCCACTTTGTCGATTGCTTCGCAATATTGTACAATTTCTGGCGCTTTACGCAGCATATGCAATCGATTAATGGCTTCGCGCAACTGGGTCGTCGCTTGTACGGAAAGCATGGCTAATTGCACCATTTCTTGTGGCACAGTATTTAAGTTATAAAAAGGAAAACGTTGCGCGCAACGGTTGACTAAATCGGCAATATCATCCAGCCCGCTCGTCAACGTATGAATGTCATGACGGTCAAAGGGCGTAATGAATGTCGTGTGTAACAGCGTGAAGGTGTGTCGCGTAACGTCATTAGCCTTCATTTCCAGTGCAGCAATGATGTCTACATATTCTTGTTGCCGTCCCAGCTCACATAACATGTTATGGAAGTGAGAAGTAGATTCCACCAGCGTGTCCGCGGTTTGCTGGAAAAGGTCAAAAAAGTTTTCCTGTTGTGGCAGGAAGCGTTTCAACATGGGGCAACTACCTGTGTCAAAATGATGAGAACGAATTCTACCGGATTTAGCCGCGAAGTGCCAAGCTTTTAAGGTTTTTAAGGCGTGCGCGGTATCCATTACAAAAGATAGGGTAAGGGGAGCTGAGTCCGCGGCAAACTGCATGAGTGCCCGCCCTTAAGCGAGTGCTGTCAATACTTGCTCTACCATCACCAAGCGATTTTCGGGGATATGTTCTGGTAAATGAAAGCGCAGCGCAGTCGACCCTTCCATGCGATATTGACGCGCGCGCTGCTGGATCAGCTGAATAATACGCCTTGGATCAATATTGGGTTTGTCGTTAAACGTTATTTTCCCGCTCGTTGTGCTTGCTTCAAGGCGCACAATACCGAGCTTATCCGCTTGTTGGCGCATGAGGGCAAGGCTGAATAAATTTTTAGCAGGCAAAGGGAGCAAGCCAAAACGGTCTATCATTTCAATTTGGATGTCATCTAATTCTGCAGAAGTTTGCGTGGTGGCAATACGGCGATAAAATTGCAAGCGCAATGCCACATCTGCTAAATAGTCGTCGGGAATAAGCGCGGGGATATGTAAATCAATTTCAGCACCTTGTGGTGTGGCTTTTTCAAGATCGATGGTTTCATTGTTTTTTAATGCTTTGACCGCGCGCGCTAATAATTCCATATAAAGTGAATAACCGATTGCTTGTATGTTGCCACTTTGTCCTTCGCCCAACAATTGACCCGCGCCGCGAATTTCCAAATCATGCGTCGCCAAGGTAAAGCCTGCACCTAAATCTTCTAGCGAGGCAATGGCATCAAGCCGTTTTTCAGCATCTGGCGTAATCGCTTTGCGCGACGGAATCAATAGCCACGCATAGGCTTGGTGATGCGAGCGACCGACGCGGCCACGTAATTGATGTAATTGCGCCAGACCTAATTTATCCGCACGGTTGATGACGATCGTGTTGGCTGAAGGTACGTCAATACCACTTTCGATAATCGTGCTGCAGACTAAAACATTAAATCGACGATGATAAAAATCTGCCATCACCTGTTCCAGCTCACGTTCGCGCATCTGGCCATGCGCCGTACCGATGCGTGCTTCGGGAATGAGTTTTTGTAAATCCGCCGCCATACGTTCAATACTGGCAACATCATTATGTAGAAAATAGACTTGGCCACCGCGTAAGATTTCACGCAATATCGCTTCTTTGATCGCGGCAGGTTGGTATTCTTGCACGAAGGTTTTGACAGACAGTCGGCGAGCGGGTGGTGTGGCAATAATGGATAAATCGCGTATACCGCCAAATGCCATATTGAGTGTACGCGGAATCGGCGTTGCAGTGAGCGTTAGAATATCGACATTTAAACGCAAAGATTTTAATTTTTCTTTTTGTTGTACGCCAAAGCGGTGTTCTTCATCGATAATTAATAAACCGAGATTGCGAAAGCGAATATTTTTTTGTAATAAACGATGCGTGCCAATGACAATATCCACTTTGCCATTTTCAAGATTTGCCAATAACGCATTTTGTTCTGCTGTCGATTTAAAACGCGACAACATATCAATGCGCACCGGCCAATCTGCAAAGCGATCCAAAAAATTTTGATAATGTTGACCTGCCAATAAAGTAGTGGGAACCAATACGACGACTTGGCGACCATTTTGTACAGCGACAAATGCCGCACGCATGGCAACTTCTGTTTTACCAAAGCCCACATCACCACAGACTAAACGGTCCATCGGTTTTTCAGAGCGTAAATCGGCAATGACATCTTCGATTGCTTTTTGTTGGTCAGGGGTTTCTTCGAAAGGGAAGGCTGCGGCAAATGTGGCGTATTCGCCGTCTGGTGTTTCATAAGCATAGCCTTTGCTGGCTTCGCGTTTGGCATAGACATCTAATAATTCTGCTGCGACATCGCGCATTGCTTCCAATGCTTTTTTGCGTGCTTTCTGCCATTGTCCGCTGCCTAATTTATTAAGCGGTGCATTTTCTGGATCAGCACCGCCATAACGACTCACGAGATGCAATGCAGTCACCGGTACATAAAGTTTATCGTCATCGGCATACGTTAAACATAAAAATTCAGCAATACGCCCACCGACATCCAGCGTCTGTAAGCCTTGATATCGCCCGACACCATGATCTAAATGTACGACGGGCGCACCCATTTTTAATTCAGTTAAATTACGCACGATCGCATCGCTGTCAGCAAAATTGTCACGCTGACGTCGACGCCGTTGCATGATACGTGCGCCAGATAAAGCATTTTCAGTGATTAAGGCAATGTCAGGATCGTTAAGGCAGGCGCCTTGTTCGAGCGGCGCGGTGATAATGGCGAGACGTTGATCGCCCGTATAAAAGTCTTGCCAACGATTAACGGTGACAGGATATATCTGCAAACTGGCAAATTGTTGTAATAAAACTTCACGGCGTCCAGCCGTTTCAACGCAAAATAAAATGCGGCCAGGATAGTGCGCAATAAAATTTTGCAAAGCGTGATAGGGCTTTTCCGCGCGTGCTTGGATGCTAATATCAGGTAAAGATTGGCATTGACAGTCAATGGCTTTTTTATCGATGGCGGTTTCTTTTGTTAACTGCACCATGGGGTATTGGCGAAAATCTTGAAATAGACGTTCAACAGGGATGAAGTTTTTTTCAGGTAATAGGATAGGGCGTGTTGCATCATGGCCGCGTTGTTCGTATCGTTCGCGAATTTCAAGCCAAAAATTTTCAGCTTGCGCGTGTGTGTTACCGATATGAATCAGTAGGCTGTCGGCAGGTAAGTAATCAGCCAGCGTGGCAGTTTGTTTGAAAAATAAAGGTAAGTAATATTCAAGGCCAGGCGCAGGAATGCCATTCGAAATATCTTGATACATCGGGCAATTGAGAGGATTACCACTGAATGCACTACGCCATTGCTGCCGAAAATATTCGATAGCCGTATCGTTTAAAGGGAATTCATGCGCTGGCAATAATTCAATACGCTCAACTTTTTCAATGGTGCGTTGTGTGTCGGGTGAAAAGGTGCGGATGGTATCGACATCTTCATCGAATAAATCAATGCGAAAGGGGAGTATGCTGCCCATGGGATATAAATCGATGATTGAGCCACGTACGGCAAATTCGCCATGCATATTGACTTCAGGGACACAGCGATAACCTGATTTTTCAAGACGTAAACGTAAAGCTTCAATATTAATTTTGTCGCCTGGCCGTAATAAGAACGTGTGTTGTTCGAGAAAGTCGCGCGGGCACAGCCGGTGCATGAGGGTGCTGATAGGCGTGATCAGTGCGCCGCGGCGTAAGTTAGGCAAACGAAATAATGTGGTTAGACGACTGGAGATAATGTCTCGGTGAGGTGAAAAATTATCATAGGGCAAAGTTTCCCAGTCCGGTAGCTGCAAAATGGGGGCGTCGTCGTCGCCCAGAAAGAATGCCAGCTCATGGGCGAGCCGATCGGCGGTAAGCGTGTCGGGTGTGATGATGCAAGCGGGTTTAGCGGAGCTGCCCAGCAAATTGGCCAAGCAAAGGGCAAGGCTGGCACCTGGCAAGCCTGCGAGGCTAAGGCGTTCGCCGGGTTTGTGGGGTAGTGGGGGTAGGTTCAGCATATGAATATTCGAGTATGTGCCAGTTAGAATGACGCACATTCTAGCGCTGTGACGTGTGCGCTGCAATGGCATTTTCACTATTTGCATCGCGTGTGCTGCTAATGTTTTAATAACATACCCTCCTCATATAATGATACGACTTATGGATCACACTTTATTTACGCGCCCCGATGGCACGCGTTGCGTCAAAGTCAGGCATAGCGACTACGGTTTACTCATGCATCCCTTGCTAAATAAAGGGATGTCTTTTCCTGCGGCGGAACGTGATGCCTTTAATTTATGGGGTTTATTGCCGCCCAGCTTTTCCACCCTCGAATTGCAGCGTCAACGCTCGTATGACACGTGTATGGGAAAAGTTTCGGCAGTAGAGCAATATATTTATTTACGTGACTTGCAAGATTCAAATGAAACATTGTTTTATAGCTTACTCAGCCAACATATTGACACAGTGTTGCCTATTGTTTATACGCCGACAGTGGGCTTAGGGTGTCAGCGTTACAGTCATATTTATCGCCGTCCGCGCGGCGTTTTTTTGGCCTATCCGCAGCGCGCACATATCGATCGTATTTTAGCAAATCCGCGCTTTGATCATGTGAAAGTCATGGTGGTCTCTGATGGCGAGCGCATTTTAGGCTTAGGCGATCAAGGCGCGGGGGGGATGGGTATTTCGATCGGCAAGCTTGCGTTATATTCTGCCTGTGCGGGTATTTATCCAGGCTTTACGTTACCGATTTTATTGGATGTCGGTACCGATAATCCTGAACTATTAAATGACCCGTTGTATATTGGCTGGCAACATCCGCGCATTCGTGGTAAAGAATATGCTGATTTTATCGAGCAATTTGTTGTTGCTGTTAAAAAACGTTTCCCACATGTTTTATTGCAATGGGAAGATTTCGCGCGAGAAAATGCGGGCACCTTATTAACACGCTATCAACAACGCATATGCTCTTTCAATGATGACATTCAAGGAACAGCCGCTATTGCGGCGGCGGCTTTATTGGCGGCAACGCAGGTCACAAAAATTCCTTTAATAGAGCAGCGCATTGTGGTATTGGGCGCAGGTTCGGCAGGCTGTGGCATCAGTCGTTTGCTATGTAAAATGATGGAGGAAATGGGTTTATCGTCAACCGCAGCGCGACAACGTTTTTATTTGGTGGATCGCGATGGCTTATTATTAAATGGACAAACTGATTTATTAGATTTTCAATCCCCTTTTGCGCGAGATGCAGCAGAAGTGGCACATTGGCAATTAACGCAGCCGACGCGCATTGATTTATTTGATGTGATTCGTAATGTAAAACCACATGCGTTATTGGGCGTATCGGGACAAGGGGGTATATTCACGGAAGCGTGTATTCGCGCCATGGCGGCGGGTGTGGCGCGGCCGATTATTTTCCCTTTATCTAATCCAGATTCACGCGCGGAAGCCAGGCCTATTGATATCTGTCGTTGGACTGAAGGCCGTGCAATCATTGGTTCGGGCAGCCCGTTTCCACCGATTACTTTACCGAATGGCGTGACGTGTCACGTGGATCAAACAAATAATTGCTATGTTTTTCCAGGATTAGGGCTTGCATTGATTGCGTTACAAGCACGTAGTGTGACGGATGCATTATTTATCGCGGCGGCACGCGCATTGGCGCAATGTTCACCGGCGCGGTTTGATGATACGGGTGCATTATTGCCACCTCTCGCAAATATTCGTGCGGTGTCGCTTAAAGTAGCGATTGCAGTGGGTAAAGAAATTCTGGCCGCGGGTCTTGCTGATCGCGCGCCCCCTGCTGATCTTGACAGTTATTTAGCCGATTTCATGTGGATGCCGGAGTATCTTCCTTATGAAAAAATGTAGTATTTTACCGCCTTTTATTGCGCATCGCGGCTTGAGTCGGCGCGCACCTGAAAACACCTTGGCCGCTTTTCGTGCCGCGCATGCGGCGGGAGCGCGCTGGATTGAATTTGATGTCCAGCTGGCGGCGTGTGGCACGGCGATTATTATGCATGATGCAACCTTGGCGCGCACCAGCAATGGTCAAGGGACAGTCGCCAGTCATCCCTATACTTATTTGGCGACGCTAGATGCAGGCAGTTGGTTCGATGTTAAATTTAAAGATGAAAAAATCCCGCGTTTTATCGATGTTTTGAATTTAATGCGCGAATTACAGCTATGCGCTAATATTGAAATAAAGCCGCCGGCGGGCGCTGAGTCTATCACGGTTAAGCAAGTGTTGGCAGATTTACGGACTTGGCAAGCGCAAGGTGAGACGCCTGATATTATTATATCCAGTTTTTCATTACCCGTGCTGTTAGCGGTAAAAGCGTTGGCACCAGATTTACCCTTGGGTGGATTATTTGAAACGGTACCGGCCGATTGGCAGGGCTTATGTCAAACATTAAATTGTGTGAGCTTGCATATGCGCGCAGATAAATTGACAGCTGAAAATATTGCAACGTTTCTTTCAGAGGAAAGGCTATTGTTAGCGTATACTGTCAATGAGGTAGCAGAAGCAAAAAAATTACTCGCATTAGGCGTCGACGCGGTATTTACGGATTGTGTTGATCGTATGCTATAAGGCTCTGCGCATAAATAACTTTTACACCTTGCATCCCATCATGGCATCATCTATAAACGTTCCTCAGTCGAAAAACCTCGAAATACTTCAGTATTCCTGCGATT
>VFKI01000148.1 GCA_009885665.1 Gammaproteobacteria bacterium | reverse complement strand
TATGCTAACTTAATGGCAGTGCCCCCGGCTTACCCTTAAATTGGCGAAGCCAGTGCTGCGATTGAATGCGCGCTATTCCAATTTATTTAACGGAGTACTAGATTATCGATCTAAGCGCGTAATTTCATTGCGACATACCCATACCAAGCCTAGCGTGGGGAGTGAGACTAAAAAGCAAATCACAAAAAACCATGCCCAACCCTGTTGCGCCACCAGTGATGCCGCGATAGGGCCATAAGCAACACGTGGCAAAAAAACCAGCGTGCTTAATAACGCAAATTGTGTCGCCGCACATTCTACATGACACAAGGCTAAAATCAGTGCGAGTAAAGCAATATTCCCCATCCCGCCACAAAAGTTTTCACTGAACGCGACAATGATCAACAGCCAAACATGTTTGCCCACCAACGCCATCAACGCATAACCCAACACCGGCAAGGCTTGCATGACGCCAAACACCATCAGCGCACGATATAAGGTCAAGCGCGTCATCCACACGCCCGCCACCACGCCGCCCAATAATGCCGCCGCCACACTCACTGTTTTATTGACCAACCCAATGGTTGCGAGATCAAAACCCATTTTACGTAATAAAAATGTGGTGTTGAGCGCTAACGTCAACGCATCACCCACTTTATACGTCACCAATAACAAAAATAATAAACCCAGTGTCTTAACGCCATATTGTCGAAAAAATTCACGCAATGGCATAAAAACAGATTGCATCAAACTGGGCGTATGCGTACGCACTATCGTCGGCACCGGCGCCAACAGCGTCGCCAACAAACCCATACCCATCAACGCAGCCATGATAAAATAGGTCGTTTTCCATCCTAACGCTTGCGCAAACACCAAACCCAATGCGCCAGATAAAATCGAGCCGACGCGCCACCCTACCACATAAATCGATGCGCCTAAGCCACGCGCGTGCGCTGGCAAAATTTCTGTTTGCCATGCCGTAATGACAATATCTTGTGAGGCTGATAAAAATGACACTATAAAGCCCGCTAAAAATAACGTCGGAATGGCCCAGTGAAATAGATGAAAAATTTGCTGCGGCAACAAATATGCCATAAAAACAATGGATAATATTAATCCCAGCTGGGTCACGAACAACCAGCCGCGCCGTCGATCAAATCCCGGCACGCTAAAACGATCGAGTAACGGTGCCCACAACAAACGCAACCCGGCGGGTAATCCCAACAATGTGACAGCACCAATGGTTTTTAAATTAAATCCGGCAGCCGTAAACCACGCTTGTAACGTCGTTGTCGTTAACGCAACGGGCAAGCCTGAAGCAAATCCCAATAATAATAAAATGGCATAACGGCGATCAGCGCATATAGCTGACACGCGCTCACCCCATGACGCTTTTGCTTCTTGCATCGTTGCACACTTTGTCTGCATAATGAGGCTCTCGTAAAGGGGAAAATGGTATCTATTACAAAAGATAGGGTAGAAAGAGTGAAGTACGCGGCACACTGCATTGATGAGCGTCATGAGGGGAGAGCTGCGCTTCTCCCCTCCCGACACCCACCCCATCGCTGCCCACTACCTTAATTTATGTAAAAGATAAAAAAAACCTTTACCGTAGATTACTTACGTAGATTACTTGCGATTATTTTCATGTTGCTCGTCCGCCAAAGATTCCGACACCATGCTTAAGCAAAAAATCGGCCAAATGTTGATGATAGGCTTTGAGGGCACGACGCTTACGCCCAATGATGCCATCGTCCACGCCATCCAGCAACATGCCATCGGCGGCGTGATTTTGTTTGATCATAATTTTCAGCATCCCGAGCAAACACGTAATATTGAAAACCCCACGCAACTGCGTCAATTAACCCATCAATTACAACATTACACCCAGCAAACTGACGCACCACCGCTCTTCATCGGCATTGATTATGAAGGCGGCAAGGTCAATCGCCTCAAAGAAAAGTATGGCTTTCCCGCAACCTTATCCGCTGCTGATATAGGTAAATTGAGTTTGCGCGACGCACGCGCGCACGCTGATCAAATGGCGCAAACTTTACAAAATGCCGGTATCAATTTGAATTTTGCGCCGGTGATCGATATCAATGTGAATCCTGATAATCCCGTCATTGGCAAATTAGATCGCAGCTTTTCAAATGATCCCGCCACCGTTAGTCAATATGCTGAAATTTTTTCTGCTTGCTTCAAAGCGCATCACATTTTATGTAGTTATAAACATTTTCCTGGCCATGGCAGCTCAACCGGGGATACCCATGCAGGTTTTGTCGATGTGACACAGACTTGGCAAGCGGATGAACTCGATCCATACCGGACACTTTTACCCAAAGCGGATGCTTGTCAATTAGTGATGCTGGCGCATGTCGTGAATAAACATTTGGATCCGGCCGGCTATCCCGCCAGTTTATCTTATGCCATCACCACAAAATTGCTGCGCCACGATTTACACTTTACCGGCGTCACCGTGTCCGATGATATGCAAATGAAAGCCATTACGGATCAATATGGTTTAACCGACGCATTACCCCTGGCAATCAATGCGGGTGCAGATATTTTAGTTTTTGGTAATCAATTGGTCGCTGAACCACAAGACCCGAAGATATTAGTCGATATGATTTATGCCGATGTGCAAGCAGGCAAAATTTCTGCCGCCCGTATTGATGACGCCTATGCCCATATTATGCAACTGAAAACCCGTTTATCTGTCGTCACACCCGCATGAATACACAAACGTTTCTTGGTTTTGATTTTGGGACGAAACGCATCGGCGTCGCGGTCGGCCAGACACTGACACACACCGCGCGGCCACTTGCCACGCTGGCTGCTGACAAAGGCACGCTCACAAACAGCGCGCGCGCGCAATTAGATAAAATGCTGACCACGTGGCAACCCGACGCCCTGGTCGTTGGCATTCCACTCAATATGGATGGCAGCGAACAAACCGTAACACAGCGCGCGCGTACATTTGCGCGTTGGCTGGCTGACTACACCCAATTACGCGTATATGAAATCGATGAGCGCTTAACAACACGCGCGGCGCGCGAGCAAATTTTTAGTGAAGGCGGCTTTCGCGCTTTACAAAAAGCCGAGGTCGATAGTTTCGCCGCACAAATCATTCTACAAAACTGGCTGATAACGCGAATTGACGATAATATAGCGGATGAATAGCTTTTCTGGATGTAACTATTCAGATGGCTGATGCCACTTAAGGGGGAGAATCGCGATTCTCCCTCTTAAGCATCCCCTACATCGCGAAAAGTCAGGTTGCTTCTGGCCTCACTGATATTTTTCACGAATTGTGCTGAATGGTTACTTCTGGATTATATATGCCTTCATTTTCTGAACGCGCCACTTGGTTTGTTGCTTTACTGATGACAGCGCTTGTCTTAACCTGCGCATTATGGCTACAAACGCATAATGGCTTGGTGCCATGCCCATTATGTCTTCTGCAACGCTTTACGCTGATGCTATTGATGCCACTCTTCCTCTTAGGTGCCCTTAAAGCTTGGCATGCGCGTTGGTGGCGTGGTTTACTCAGCTTGACGACACTGGCACTCTCCAGCGCCGGCATTTTTCTCGCGGGTCGCCAAGTATGGCTACAAAATTTACCCCCGAATAAACAAGGTGATTGCGGCCTCAGTCTGAGCTATATGTTACATGCCTTGCCGTTCAAGGATGCCATAATGAAAGCCATTGCCGGGTCAGCGGAATGTGGCAAGGTCGACTGGCAATTATGGCATTTAAGTTTAGCGCAATGGTCGCTGGCTTTTTTTGTGTTATTGTTACTTATTTCGATACGGCAATTGTGGCGTAGCTTTTCGCGTCATACTTAAAGGCAAAGGTTGAAGAGAGGCTCACCGCATGAAATGGCTCTTATTGATATTACTTGGAATTCCGTTACTGGTTGCCGCCCAAACTGCGCCGCCGGTCACGATAGACACCCAGTTTGATAACGTCGCGAATCAGCCATTTAATCCGCCATACTGGTTGCTCATCATGCGCGACGCCAGTGATGGCACGGTGACGCCCTACATGCTGCCCTTTGATCATAATAATAATGCTTGGGTCAATTTTGCGCCTGGCCATGATTATCAAATCACTGTATCGCAAATTATATTCAATAATCATTTACGCATAGATAATTTCCTGCATCTCCAGAATCGTTTTTTTCACGGCGAAAGCTTGCATGTTACCTTAACGGGTAAGCTCAACCCAAACCGTTATAACACCCATGCCCAAATCCAGAAAATCCCATTTGAATAATGAGTCATTATTATGCGCATGCACACCATACTCGAAGCCATAGGTAAAACACCGCTCGTTCGTCTCAATCATATTGGCCGTGAATTACCCTGTGAAATTTATGCTAAATGTGAATTTTTGAATCCAGGCGGTTCAGTCAAAGACCGTATTGCCTTGAATATGATAGAAACCGCCGAAAAAGCAGGCAAAATTCAACCTGGCGACACCTTAATCGAAGCGACATCTGGCAATATGGGCATTGGTCTTGCCATGGCGGGGGCGATTAAAGGGTATAAAGTGATTATTACCATGCCCGAAAAAATGAGCCATGAAAAACAAGTTGTCTTGGAAGCCCTGGGCGCTAAAATTTATCGTACCCCCACAGAAGCCGCGTGGGACAGTCCCGACAGCCATATTTCTCTTGCTAAACGTTTGCAAAAAGAATTACCGCGCGCGCATATTCTCGATCAATATAATAATCCAGCTAATCCTGATATTCATTATCAAACAACAGCCACAGAAATTTTAGCAGATGCGGGGGATAGTTTAGCTATGGTGGTAATATCCGCTGGCACCGGTGGCACGATCAGCGGTATTGCGCGCAAAATGAAAGAAGTGAATCCAGCCATTCGCATCGTCGGTGTCGATCCAGAAGGTTCAATTTTAGGTGGCGGTACGGAAATTAAACCTTATTTAGTCGAAGGCATCGGCTATGATTTTATTCCAGGCGTATTAAATAATAAATTAGTCGATCAATATATTAAAACGCGTGATCAAGAATCCTTATTAATGGCGCGGCGTTTAATTCGTGAAGAAGGCTTGTTAGTGGGCGGCTCATCGGGCGCCGCGGTGTGGGCGGCGCTCAGAGCAGCCACCACGCTGAAAAAAGGGGAAACCTGCGTGGTGATTTTGCCCGATGGCATTCGCAATTATCTCACTAAGTTTGTCGATGATCACTGGATGCAACAACATCATTTGCTTGAGGAAGCGCATAAATCATGAAAAAACCCTGGAAAATAGAATCTCGCGCGATTCATGCCGGTCAAACGCCTGACCCATCCACTGGCGCCGTCATGACACCAATTTATGCCACATCGACCTATGTGCAAGCCAGCCCTGGTAAACATAAGGGATATGAATATTCGCGCACCCACAATCCAACGCGCGGCGCATATGAAAAATGTGTGGCTGACTTGGAATCCGGCACATGTGGTTTTGCCTTTGCCTCAGGCATGGCAACAACCTCGACGGTATTAGAACTATTGCAGCCAGGCGATCATGTTATCGCGATGGATGATTTGTATGGTGGCACGTTTCGTTTATTTGACAAAGTACGGCGGCGCTCGGCGGGAATTGATTTTTCATTTATTGATTTATCGAATGCTGACAATATTATCGCCGCGCTACGCCCCAACACGCGCTTAATTTGGGTGGAAACGCCAACCAATCCCATGCTGAAACTAGCAGATTTAGCTAAAATTGCGGCGATTGCTAAACAACATAAACTGATTAGTGTTGCTGACAATACTTTTGCCACCCCAATGTTACAACGCCCCCTGGAACTGGGATTTGATATTGTGGTGCATTCAGCGACAAAATATTTAAATGGCCATTCCGATATGGTTGGTGGTATTGCCGTGGTCGGTGAATCGCACGTATTACAAGAAAGCTTGGCATTTTTGCAAAATTCCATTGGCGCTATTGCCGGGCCCTTCGATAGCTTTCTCGCATTACGGGGTTTAAAAACGTTGCCCTTACGCATGCAACGGCATTGTGAAAACGCCCAAACATTGGCGGAATGGCTCAGTTCGCATAAAGCCGTCAAACGCGTCATTTATCCTGGCTTAAAAAGTCATCCGCAATATGCATTAGCGCAGCGACAAATGCAAATGGCGGGCGGCATGATCAGTGTAGAGCTCAATGCAACGCGCGCACAAACCCTTAAAATGCTGGAAGCGTGTGAAATGTTTGCCTTAGCGGAAAGCTTAGGCGGCGTAGAAAGTTTAATCGAGCACCCGGCCATCATGACGCATGCCAGTGTGCCCGCTGAAACGCGCGCGGCGATTGGCATTTCAGATAGTTTGATACGCTTATCTGTCGGGGTCGAACATATTGATGACTTGAGAAAAGATTTAGCCAATGCCTTTAGCACGATAATTTGACGTCTAACGGCAATCAATTAAGCTAAAAAATCAGTAATAGCTCGCCCTCACGCCGGCTGACGGCGTTGCCGGCTGGCGGGTGAGGGTGCTGCGCTATGACAAATCATCAAACTGCCGATAACTTTTCGACCCAGCTCAATGTTAACTCATTGATTTTTAACGTATTTTTATTTTTTCAAGTCAGTTGTCTGTGACTGAATATTAGCAAAGCCTATTTATCCATATCGTTATTATCCATATCAATAATCCGCCCTTGATGCGGCTTTTGCATCGGCGATTGTTTAGCCGCAAAAAATGTTGCTCGCACCCAGGCAATGAGATAAAGCACTAACCCGGTGATAATGCCAAAGAAGAGCACCCACGAAAATACAATCATGCCAACAGCAACCAGTACCAATACGATACCGATAAAAATAAAAGGGACGATAGCGGCAAGTATACGATTCAAAATTTCTCCCAGATAGGCAACGTTTTGCCCTCTTCTATTGTTTCAGCATGATCACGCAATGCAGCAAGGCGCGCATGCTTATTGATTTCAGTGTGTTGTGCAGCCGACAGGGTTGGATACGTCTGATCAAAATTCTTTAATACTTTATCAATGTCACTCACAAAACCGGTGGCTGGCAGCAAGATACCCATGCGTAATTCCTCATTTAAGGCTTGCCATTCTATCATTAATGTAGCCATCACTGCCAATTTACGCCATAATTCAACGTACCGACTTATTCGCCACGGAGGCCTATTCTCAATGAAGCCTATTATAAAAAAAATTTACTTCCTGACGACGCTTTTATCATGCCTCAGTCTCACTCAGCCGGCTTGTGCGCATCGCCATCATCATCAGCCAAGCAATGTCCTAATAAAAGGCGATATCGAACTCGCCAAGCGTATACGCGCCGCCATCGCGCTGGCGGATCCTTCCGCTAGCGTCGGCGTCATTATCCGCTCGATGAAGTCCGGCGACATTTTATATAATCAAAATAGTCAGCGCGCCTTTATTCCTGGCAGCACCATGAAAGTCCTCACGGCCGAAGCGGCGCTGATTTTTCTTGGCACCGACTACACTTTTCCGACGCGCATCGTCACCGATGCGCGCACATTGAGCGCTGGCACGCTCAATGGCAATGTGTATTTGGTGGAAAGTGGTGATCCTTCGCTCACTTATTATGATATGAACGATCTCATGACAGGCTTAAAAGACCAACAAGTACATGGCGTCAATGGCAATGTCTATCTGGACAATAGCGCTTATGATCAAAATGGCTTAGGGCCTGGCTGGCTGGATAGTGACTTGAAATATGCTTACGCTGCGCCCATTAATGCCGGTATTATCAATGAAAATATTGTTTCATTCGAAATTACACCGAATCGACACGCCAATCAGTCTGCCGTTATTGTCAAAAACCCACGTTATTTTTATCCCACGATTCACAATGATGTCACCACACGCAACTATCGTCATTGCCATGTCGCGGTGAGCACCGACACCGACGACAGCATTAGCGTACAAGGCTGTCTACCGCGCGGCCATTATTCTCGCGCGGCCAGTGTCGTGATGCCCAATACGACACGTTATAATGAAATTTTGTTGGCCGCTTTATTTCATCAAGCAGCGATTCCTGTCCGCGGTATTGTGACCACCAAAACTGCGCCCGCCAATAGCTACATCCTTGCTGAACACAAATCAAAGCCCTTGCACCAGTTGATCACCACCATGTTAAAAAAGTCTGACAACGTGATTGCCGGCGCATTATTTAAAAAACTGGGACAGCTATATAGCAAGCAACCCGGCAGTTGGACGAATGGACAGCTTGCGGTTGGTGCCATCTTAAAACAAAATGCCGGACTCGATATCACGCAATTAAGCATCGTCGATGGCTCAGGTTTATCTACACAAAACCATGTGACGCCGGCGCAATTATTACGCGTATTGAATTTCGCCTTCCACCATGTTGGCACCAATTATGAGTTTATTTCGGCTTTACCTATCGCTGGACGTGACGGTACGCTCAAACATCGCTTGTATAATGTTGCGGGGCGCGTGCGTGCCAAAACGGGCACATTAGCAGATGACGGTGTGTCAACGTTAGCGGGCTATGCGGTCAGCCGTGACCATGAAGCCATTGCATTTGTCGTTATGGTGAATGGCCGCAAGGGATATGTTTGGAAATATCGTGCGCTTGAAGATGCGATTGCAACGGCGCTGGCGAATTTTAGTCGAAGTTAGGCTCTGCGCATAAATAACTTTGACAGATTGCGCCCAGCGTGGTGTCAGATATAAGCGTACCGGAAGAAGAAAAATCGCAGGAATACTGAAGTATTTCGAGG
>VFKI01000100.1 GCA_009885665.1 Gammaproteobacteria bacterium | reverse complement strand
TTCTCCCCCTTAAGTGGCGTGTAAGTGGCGTGACGCCGGCGAGCTATTTGCCCGAGTAGTCATCTGAATAGTTACTCTGAGATATTATATAGTCTGTTAAAGACTATGAAACTGATGATCTTGCAATGAATACGTTAATATTTCTCCTTCTTGAATATCAAAAAACCATAAATGAAGTTGCAAGTTTTCTTCTAGTATGCGTTGTTTTATCCATGGAAAAGTCAGACAATTTTCATAAGAGTGGCAGAGCGCGTGTTTTGCCAATGTATCAGCATCATGTATCTTGACTGCATCTGTCTTAATAAAAGAAACCCAATGCGTAATAAAATCATCTTGATGTAATTTTGTATTATCGAGCAGAGCGTGGATGCCGCCGCATTGACTGTGGCCGAGGATAATCAGGTGTTTAACGTTGAGGTAACAGATGCCGAATTCTAATGCGGCACTGGTTCCATGGTGACTTTGGTCAGCTTCATAGGGCGGCACGATGTTAGCCACATTGCGGACGATAAATAAATCGCCTGGATCGCACTGCAAAATCAATGCGGGATCAACGCGTGCATCGCAACATGCTACCACCATGATGTCTGGATTTTGCCCATGATGCGCGAGATGGCGCATGCTTGAATTTTGACCTGTCGCATATTTTTTCCGAAAAGCAAAATAACCCTGCTTTATTTTTTCAAGAGATTTTTTCATGATATCGTTCCGTGTCAAGCTGATTACAGCGCAGTTATTCGTCGATTCAGTTTCTATCGCCTGCGCGATCTTTTATAGAAGATACCTCAAAAACGTCTGTCAAAAAATTATCGACCATACGCATGGCACGCCGTGAAGCCACTGGACTATAGACTGTGCCAAATGCGGGATCATTTGCTAATGGATTGGTGAAAGCATGCATTGTTTGACCAAATACATGTACTTGCCAATCCGCCTTCGCCGTCGTTAATTCTTTTTCTAATGCGAATACTTCTTCTGGCGGTACCATAGGATCATCGTGACCATGTAATACCAATATTTTTGCAGTCATCTTTTCTCTCTTGCGCATCGGTGGCGCTGTCAGTAAACCATGTACGCTGATGACAGCAGCGATATCATCACTGCCACGCGCCAAATCGAGTGCGCACAAGCCACCAAAACAAAAACCCATGGCAGCAATTTTTTTACTGTCAGCATGCGTAAATGTTTTTGCTACATCAACCGCTGCGCGTAAACGTGCGAGCAGGATATCTCTATCTTGCACCAGGGGTTGCATTAACGCATTTTTTTCAGCATTATCTTTACCGTTTTTTCCTTCGCCATAGAGATCAATCGCTAAACCAATAAAACCATTTTCCGCTATTTTCTCTGCTTTTTGTTTAGCAAATTCATTGCAGCCCGTCCAATCATGTATTACAAGTACAATGGGTTTTTTATGTGACGAGGATTCATCGCAAGCATAATATCCTTGGCAAGTGAGAGAGCCGGCCGTGTAAGTGATTTGACGGGTTTGCATAATTATTTCCTTCTATAATAAAGGTTGATGGGCTGTTTCAGTCATACGGTATGCCGCAAACCAAGCGATGGCGCTGATCAGCGTTAAATAGATTCCGGGCGCAATATTCGTATGCAAACTGCTAATTAAACGTTGCGCGATGAGGGGTGCCGTGCCACCAAATAATGCGAAACCGACATTATATGCTAACGCCGCGCCACTATAACGTACTGCGGTGGGAAACATTTCCAATAAGCTTGCCGTGATGGCGCCATATAAACTGCCCGCCGCCGCGCCAAATAAAAATTGCGCAATGACTAAGCCTAACACGCCCGCATGTAATACTAACCAAAAAGCAGGTAAGCTGGCGATGGTCAATATCGCAAGCGTATAAACAAGCAACGGTTTTCGCCCTAGACGGTCTGATAGCCCACCACACAGCGGCACCAATACCGTGGAAAATGCCAGCGCCAATGTATTGATTGTTAGCGCCGTTGTTTTAGCCAGCCCCGTCATCTCATGTACATACGCAGGCATGAAAACCAATCCTAAATAAGTCAAAACAGCACCCGCCATATACAATGCTGTGGCAGTCAATAATTGTGGGGTATAGTTGCGAAATACCCGCCAGAGGGGTAGGCGCGCAACTTGACTGCGCGCATTGATAAAATGCGTTGGTTCTTGCAAATTATGGCGTAATAAAAAAGCGGGCACGGCAACCAAGCTGCCGATTAAAAATAATATACGCCAACCAAAACTCGCCATTTGTGCTGGCGATAATGCGTATGTCGCGAGTGCGCATAATGTGGAGGCACTGATCAAGCCTAAGCCTGAGCCCGCGCAAGGAAAAGAAGAAAATAAACCGCGCCGTGCGCGCGAGAATGTTTCGATGGCATAAGCGCCGGCGCCGGGGACTTCGCCGCCAATAATTAAACCTTGTAAAATACGCAGGAAAATAAGCAGTATGGGCGCGGCGATGCCAATGTGTGCATAGGTCGGCAGTAATGCAATCAACAAGCTGCTGAGTCCCATACCCGCCATACAAAATAATAAAATCTTTTTACGACTTATTTTGTCGCCAAAATGTCCGGCGAGGATGGCGCCTAACGGGCGCGCGATAAATCCAATTGCAAATACGCTATAACCCGCCAATTGCGCGCTTGCAGACGATTCGTGCGGAAAAAATAAGCCAGATAAAATAGGGACGAGCCATGCGAACAAAGTAAAGTCATACCATTCGAGTACGCTGCCCGCTAAGCAGGCAGTGAGAACGTGTACTAAAGTGCGGCGTGTCAGAGTGGTTGACATATTGCGTGTAAGTCCAGCTTTTTAATGGAATGGTGTAACGCGGGGTTTTCCCGTGCCGTAAGGCTCTGCGCATAAATAAGGCTGTGTCTACGGAGCACCTGAGCAGTTACCAAATAATTATGCGCATGTTAGCTTAATAAGCAGGAATAGCATAGCGCTGGATAAGGCCCTGCGCATAAAGTTTCGTGCTGGCATAAAACTTGCATTATTTGCAGTAGGTAACCAAGGAATAGGATATACGCATGTCGTCAGCGCGGCGGTGGGGCCTCATAGGGATGATTATCTTGCTCATGCAGCTGCTGCCTTTTATCGCCTCCGCCACGCGCATCAAAGATATCGCCACATTGGCGGGTGTGCGTGACAACCAATTAGTCGGTTATGGCCTCGTCGTGGGATTAGATGGTACCGGCGATCGCGCCAATCAAGCGCCTTTTAAAGACCAATCTTTTGCGAATATGCTTTTTCAATTCGGTATCCGCATTCCGCAAGGCAAAAATATGGATTTACGTAATGTCGCGGCCGTAGCTGTCAGTGCAACGCTGCCGCCATTTGCGCGTCCCGGCCAAAAATTGGATTTAGTCGTATCGTCACTTGGAAATGCGACGAGCTTGCGTGGTGGCAGTTTGCTCATGACGCCATTGAAAGGCGCGGATGCTAAAGTGTATGCCATGGCGCAAGGTAATGTGATTGTGTCTGGTTTTGGTGCGCAAGGCGCAGATGGTTCTAAGGTCATTGTGAATACGACAGCGAGCGGTGAAATTCCAGCGGGTGCGACGGTGGAACGTATGGTGGATTCGCCTTATGTACAAAATGGTGCAATTACCTTCGAATTATCGCAACCTGATTTCACCACGGCGATGCGTGTGGTGCGGGTCATTAATCGCAGTTTTCATCGTCATGTCGCGGATGCGTTAGATGCGAGTGCTATTCATGTTCAAATCAATGCATATGGCAGCTATAAAGATGATAGCGGCGGCGTCAATATGTTAGATGAGGCCATGCAAAAAAGTCGTTATGTACCGTTAATTTCACGTATTGAAAATTTACAATTAAATCCAGCGGAAGCGGCGGCACGTATCATCGTCAATGCGCGTACCGGTACGGTTGTGATTAGCCATAATGTAACGATTGCGCCTGTCGCGGTATCGCATGGTAATTTATCAGTCGTGATTACCGAAACGCCATTTGTCAGTCAACCCCAACCTTTTTCTAAAGGGGGTAAGACAGTCAAGGGATCTGTTTCCGATATCAAAATCAGTCAACAACCCAATCATGCCTTTGTTTTTGCGCCGGGTCCTTCATTAAATGATCTTGTCGTTGCGATCAACAGTGTCGGTGCCGCACCCGGTGATTTGATTGCTATACTGCAAGCCATCAAGGCAGCAGGCGCGTTGAATGCAGATTTGGAGGTGATCTGATGGCTAATCCGATGATCGCCAATGCTAAAACGTATACGGATTTACAAGGGTTAGATCAATTAAAATATGCGGCGCATAATGCGAATACCCGTCATGCGCTGGCGCAACAATTTGAATCAATGTTGATGCAAATGATGGTGCATAGTATGCGCGCGGCGAATGCAGCCTTTGGCGATGAATTGTCGAGTAATAACCAAATGCAAATGTATCAAGATTTATTTGATAAACAATTATCATTGACGGTAGCGGGTAATGGCAATGGCGTGGGTTTGACGGCTATGATAGAAAAAAATTTGTCGCGTGGCATGTTAAAGGATTCTGCTGCCGCATCGCCCGTTTTAGCCATGGGTTCACCGCCTGCGACACCGGCGACCGTGATAAGCAAGCCGCCAGTCACGCCGCCAGTCACGTCGCCAGTCACGTCGCCAAAATTTGCCACGCACGCGGCTTTTGTGCAAGGCTTATGGTCAACAGCGAAAGAAGCGGCTGCGACATTGGGGTTGGCGCCGGAAGTTTTGCTTGCGCAAGCAGCGTTGGAAACTGACTGGGGTCAAAAAATTGTGGCGCATGTTAATGGTGATAGTAGCCACAATTTATTTAATATCAAGGCAACGACGCCCAATAATGCGGTACATGTGGCCACGCTCGAGCAAAAAAATGGCGTACTTACCCGGCAATCGGCGGCTTTTCGCAGTTATACGTCTTTTAAAGAAAGTTTTATGGATTATGCAAGATTATTGTTACATGATGGGCGGTATGCTTCTGCTTTAGCCGCTAAGGGTGATCCGGCACATTTTTTTAAAGCATTGCAACAACATGGCTATGCGACTGATCCAAATTATGCGAATAAAGTCATGAAGATATTTTCAAGTCAGCCATTTCAGCATATGGTGTCTATGGCTAAAGTTTTTTAGAAAAGTCTTTTGGCTTTTCGCAATGGAAGGGCTTGGGGGCGCGATTCTCCATCTGAGAAACGATAGTTTAAGTTTTTGGCAAATGAACAGATAAGTAATGGGTAGAGCGTGGATATCTGGGCAAGGAGATTGCGTTATGGTGGATAGTATCAATATGGACAGCAGAATGAAGCCGCAGTTGCGTAAGCTGAGCAAGCCATCCGCCACGGATGTGTCTCAGGCAAAAAAAGCAAAAGCAAAACAGTCTGAACAAATCAAGCAGGTGGGGCAAATACAACAGGCAGAAAAGGCAGAAACCCAGGGGTTATCAGGGGAGGGCGTGGGTGTGCACGTTAGTCATTCGTTAGCACATCTTGTCAGTTTATTGTCTTCGCCGTCAGGGGATGAAAGTGAGCGAATCGCGGCAGTCAAGCAGCAAGTGACTGATCATACTTATTCTATTGATATGGATAAATTGGCGACGCGCCTGACGAATAGTGGTCTTTTTAACGAAGCATAATAGATAGGATGAAAATATGGCAGTTGCAACAGAAAACTTTTCTGAGATAGCTTTGCGTTATTTATTAGTGACATGCCGTGAATTACAGGCATTGTTGAAAAATGATCCTGCGTTATTTCGTACGAATGATTTTTCTGCGATTTCGCGCAGTAATCAACAAAAATTGCAATTGATTGATAAAATCACGCGTTGCATTAACGAAACGGGTCAAGTGAAAATAGAGCTTGAAAATTTGTCTGTTGTGCAACAAACATTGGTAATAGAATTGCGTACTGTTTTGCAAGCGTGTCAGGCGCAATTGCAAGATAATTCACAGACAATTTTTTCAGGTGTGCGATTGTTAAAAGAAGTGATTGATCGCTTGCGATCAATGACGTTAAATACAGATAAAACGTATGATGTTAACGGTAGAATGTAATGCGTAAATAAATTTTCATTATTATTTGCTCATAAAAATGGAGTGTTTGTAAATGGATTTCAGGAAAACTATATTCGCGTTGCTCAGTGTTTTAGTGTTGTGCCTGGCCAGCATGGCGCATGCGAATGTCGATCAATTGCAGCGTATGCAAACAACAATTAAAAAGTTTTTATTGACGACGGTGCCGCTCAAAAAAAATGAAACACTGTCTGTTTCGATTAATCATTTTAATTTTCCTGCTAATCTTGCTATATGTCAGTCAGACATTGCTGCCAATTTGCCGGGGGATATTCAGGCGGATCAAATTAACTCGGTTGAGCTAAGTTGTCGTCAGCCAAATTGGCATGCCTATATTCCAGTCAACGTTAAAATCATGACGCGTGCGGTGGTTGCGGCGCATACTATTATGCCGCAACAAACGATTGCAGAAAATGATTTGACCTATGCGTATATTGATAGAAACCATGTCTATGGTGGCTTTTTTCGTTCAGCGGATGAGGTTGCGGGAAGCTATGCCACGCAACAAATTGACATGGGTATTGCGTTGAATAGACGTAACGTGCATGCCGCATTGTTGGTGCATCGCGATCAACCCGTCGATATTACCGGTATTAAGGGTGCTATTCATATTACCATGCACGGCATAGCAAAAAATAATGGTAGTTTGAATGACAGCGTGAAGGTAATGAACCCGTCGTCGAAGAGAGTCCTTGATGCGACGGTGGTAGGGCAAAATCAGGTGGCGATATTTTTATGATGCTGTATAGCGTCGGCGTTTCAGGCAGATATATTTTTTGTGTAAATCGAGGTGACAACCGGCATTCCAAGGATCTGTATTTTTTGTATAAATAGAGGCAAAAATGCGTTTTAAAGCGCAGTTTACACGTAAGTAAATGAGCATTTAAAGCGCATTTTTAACGAAGCGTTATCAAAAAAGACGGATCCTTGGAATGTCGGTGGTAAGGTTTTTTAAGTGGATTTTATATGGAAGCATTATCAGAAAAGACGACTACATTGGAATGTCGACTAAGGCTATAAGGAATAAAATATGCTAGTAATGGTCGGATATCTTATTATTATTGCCACGGTATTTGGTGGGTATGTATTAAGTGGCGGACATTTGCTTGCCTTGTATCAACCCTATGAATTTTTAATTATTGCTGGTGCAGCATTTGGTGCCTTTGTGGTAGCGAATACGCCGAAAGTTATTCGCAGTAGTTTCGTGGCGGGTTTTTCTATTTTCAAACAATCACACTTCAATAAGAAGTTTTATATCGAACTTTTGTCAATGTTTTTTCAGTTGACCGATAAAATTCGTAAGGATGGTGTTTTATCTATGGAGCCAGAAGTTGAAGATTATAAAAAAAGTGCTTTGTTTGGCAGGTATCCATTAGTGGTGCGTGAAGCGGCATTGATGGAATTTATGTGTGATCATCTGCGTTTGATTGTAACGGGTCGTGTAGATCATCAACATTTGGATGAATTGATGGCCGAAGAAGTTGAAACAATGGCGTCAGAAGGTGAGCTGCCCATCGCAGCAATCAATAAGGTCGCTGATTCGTTTCCAGCATTTGGTATTGTTGCCGCTGTTATGGGGGTGGTGATTACCATGCAATTACTGGGTGGCCCGCCAGAAGTGTTAGGTCATCATATTGCTAGTGCGTTGGTGGGTACATTTGCGGGTGTTTTGATTGGCTATGGTTTTGTTGGGCCGGTCGCTTCAGTGCTGGAAAATCGCTTACATGCCCGTATCACAATCATGCAATCAACGCGTGTCGTTTTAATTGCTTGTGTGCATCAAATGGCGCCGACCATCGCCGTTGAATTTGCGCGTAAAGTACTTTACTCCGGCGAACGTCCTAGTAGTCAAGAGCTAGAAGAAGTATTACGTAATGTGAAGGCCGGCAGTCGTCAGGGCGAACCCGGTAAAGAAGCGAAAGCAGGGCAGCCGGCATGAGTGAGCACGCGCAGGTCAATGATCCTGCTGTTGCCACGGTAATTGCCGATGCTGTGACTGCGGGGTCGGTGGC
>VFKI01000010.1 GCA_009885665.1 Gammaproteobacteria bacterium | reverse complement strand
GCTTGGCTGCCTTGTTGCGATTGGCTTATGCAGCATCATGCTACACAATCATCTTTTGCGTATCTACCTTCTCCCCGCTGCCGGCATTTGTCTGTTGATATTCGTCTTTTATCTGGCCTTTCGTGAAGAAGGTAAAAGCCGCCACCAACTTATCCTACTAAACTTTTTGAATATTGCAGCGATTGCTTTCTGGATGTTATTTTTGCAAATGTTTTTTGCGGTCAATTTATTTGTTGAACGCTTGGTTGACCGCCAACTATATAGCATGACTATGCCCACCACCTGGTTTTATGGCAGCGAAGTGGTTTTTATTATTTTATTAGGCCCCTGGTTTGCGATGGGCTGGCAAATGCTAAATCGACACAACCAAAATACTTCCCCCTTCCCTAAAGCCATTCTCGCCATCTTATTTGCTGGACTGGGATTTGCCATATTCGCACTCAGCACGTTGGTACCTAACAGCCATGGCCTGGTCTATCCCGCCTGGATTGTTTTAGCTTATTTTTTTATCACTATTGGCGAATTATTGATTTCGCCGATTGGTCTTGCTGCCGTCACGCAACTGGCGCCACGGCACTTAGTCGGCATGATGATGGGAATTTGGTTTGCCGCACTTGGCTTTGGCGGTGAATTTGCCGGCCTACTGGCGCGGCTCGCTAGCGTCCCAAAGTCGGTTACCGCCCCCCTCGCGCAACTGGTCATTTATCGTCATGCGTTTGCCGATATGGCAGGCATCGCCATCGTCATCGCATTCGTATTATTGATCCTGGGCTCGATATTTATGCGATACTCAGTATCACATCGCTAAAGCCCGCCCGTCGTCACCCATTCACGGTAATCTGAAAAAACGCACGGGGTGCACGTGGATTTTCGCCCGCCAATTGCGTCGCCGAGACGATGCGCGTCAGCGGTTGCGCTATCATCAAATTGCCACCAACATATTGATTAAAGCTAAACCGTACGCCAGCCCCTATCGATGCGGCACTTTGTTTTTGTTTAGTGTTCGCAACGGTTCTGCGATTCCAAACAGCACCTTCATCATAAAACACATAAGGCTGTACCGTCTGTATCAAGCGGGCTTTTGGTGTAAAATCTGCGCGAATTTCAACACTGCCTGCTAACCCATTGTCACCAATGATTTCAGCTGAATCATAGCCGCGCCCCAACTGACTCCCGCCAAAAGAGAATTGTTCTGAGGATAATAATGGTTGAAAAGCATAACTCCCTGCGGCCGTTAACATCGCTGACAAACGACCAAATAATGCCTGCAGGCGATTAACGTTGAGTGTCCACTTAGTGAAACTGGCATCGCCGCCAAAACGTGAGGTTTTGGTAGAGTTCGTATTATGGCTTGCACCCAGCACATTCAAACCTTGCTCAACATGCGCGGCCAGCATGTTGGAACCGCGCCAACGATCCGCGAAATTATATGTCATACCTGCGCTTATCGTACGCAGATGATCATCGTACAGTAACTGCCCTAAAACATTTGTTGCACTATCCGCATAATGCAAACCCCCATCCAGCAATAATGCTGAATCCCGTGTACGCATTAACGGATAATTCACAAGGAAATAATAGGTTGCTGCATCACCGTTCAACTTCACATCTGTTAGCGTGAACTGTGGCCGGGTAGCGGAGCTATTTCCACCCACCGTTACGCTGGCACCTTCTGAACCTACCAACATCGCATAAGAAAAATCATAAAATTGCATTTCTTTAGGACGTGCTGGAACCGTCGCATAGGCAATCCGGAATTGATCGCCTGACAAGGCGATGGAATTAAAATTAACATTGGCCGAAAATTGATTTGGACCAATATAACGCGTGCCATAATTATCATAATTAAGACTGACATTCACCAGCTTGCGTTCCGTCACCAGCGTCAAGTCTGACGCACCTACCGCATGCTTAGCGGGTTCCAATACCGCACGCGTCGACACGCCTGGCACCGCATTCGCCAGATAAATATAATGCTCCAGTCGCGCTATGCGCAGTGGTCGTTCAGCAATCGCTTTTTCACCATAACGCTGCACGATCGTGCGCGCCTTGCCTGGCGTGCCTGTTACATTCACTTCATTGATATAGCCTTCGAGAATTTGTATTTTTACGATGCCATCCTTCACTTGCTGCGGCGGCAAGATAGCACGCGTGAGGATATAACCATTATTACGGTAAAAATTCGTGATATCTTGCGTAATGTCCTGTAATTGTGACACAGAAATTTGATGATGTAATTTAGCCTGATAAACTTCTGACAATTGTTTATCTGTATAGACATGGTTACCCGTCAAAATAATTTTTACAAGTTTGAATTTGATTTTAGCCGCTTCTGCGCCAAGCGGAGGTTGCTTGGCTTCGGGTGGCTTGGGTGCGGCGGGCACCGGCTTTGCTATAGCGGGGGACTCGAACTGGCGACCGATGACGCCTGGCAAAGTGCTGCCTGGCAATGCGGCTTTGAGTGCGGCATTATCAGCTGCAATATCAGCCGTAGCCAGTGGACTCAAAGTACAACCTGTCAATAATAATAATAGATGAAGCGCGTGTGATTTTTTCATACCATCCTTAGTCCGTTATCACTTACAATGACTCAAGCTCCTTTGGTCATTATAACGGTCTGGCACTCAATGTCTAGCAAACGCATCATAAAAAGTTTATCTGGCGCATCTGTCGCGAACAAACGCATTCCCATTTTATCGGGTTTTCTTTTGTTAGCACTCTGTCTCTGGATGCAAATCACGCCATTTGTGCCTGTCCGGCATTTCATTACCAGCCTGACCAACCTCGCCTATGACATGCAACTGCGCACGCATTTATTTACCCACCCCTTACCGAGCAATTCACCTATCGCCATTGTCGATATCGATGACAAAAGTCTCGCCAAAATTGGACGTTGGCCATGGTCGCGCGATAAGTTGGCCGAATTGATTGATAAGCTACAGCAAGATGGCGTAGTGGTTGCCGCTTTTGATGTGATTTTTTCTGAACCAGAAAATAATATCGCCACACTTGTCGCCACCAAATTAAATAAAGAAAAATTAGCCACGCCTGCGATCAATGCGCTTTTACAAAAAATTACCGCTGATTTTGATGCAGATGCTAAATTTGCTGTCAGCCTCAAAAAATTGGATGTCATTTTAGGCGTCAGCTTTTCCCCCACATCCAGCGCTGTTGGTACGCTGTCAGCCCCCCTACTCACCTTGCCCGCTAACAGTAAACTGCATTATTTAATCACCCTACCCGGCTTTCTTGCCAACATCGCGCCCTTACAACAAACTGCTAAAAACAATGGCTTTATCAATGTTTATCCTGATGAAGATGGCATCATTCGTCGCGTGCCGCTCCTCATCCGCTATCAAAATGGTCTTTATCCCTCACTGGCGCTCGCAGCCGTATCAACCTATTTATTAAGCGCTATTCAATTACATACTGGCCAATACCTTAATGAAACGCGCCTCGAATCCATCCAATTGGGTCAACACATCATTCCCACTGATCGAGAAGGTCAAGCGCTCGTCCCCTTTCGCGGTGGCAGCTTCACTTTTCCGACCTATTCTGTGATTGATATATTAGAAGGCCGTCTAGCTCCTGATGCTTTACAAGGTAAAATTGTATTTATTGGCACTTCCGCCACCGGTTTAGGCGACTTAAAACCCACCGCCATTCAAAATGTTTTTCCGGGCATCGAAATCCAAGCCACCATGGCCGCTGGCATTTTGGATGATGTATTTTCCATTCAACCCGATTGGGCGCAGGGCTTTGAAATTTTGTTGACGATTTTTCCTGGCTTATTATTTATCTTCTTATTTCCACGTTTTGGACCGCGTGCGCTGAGTTTATTTGTTATCGGTATTCCGGCTTGTTTTATGTTTGCGAGTTATTTATTGTGGACTAAAACCAGCTTTTTGTTAACGGTATTGATCCCAATCGTATTCAATGTGCTGCTGGCGTTTATTAATATGATTTATGGTTATCTTTTTGAATCACGCCGACGCGAACGTTTACATGAAATGTTTGGCCAATATGTACCCGCCAAACACATTGATGAAATGTTATCCGCTAATGACCAAGTGAGCCTATTGGGTGAAAGCCGCGAAATGACGGTATTATTTGCGGATATTCGCAGTTTCACCACAATTTCGGAAGGATTGACCGCTGCAGCGCTAAAGGAGCTGCTCAATCATTTTTTTACCCCCATGACGGAAATTATTTTTAATCATAATGGCACGATTGATAAATATGTTGGCGACATGATCATGGCCTTTTGGGGTGCACCGATGACCGACCCTGCCCATGCGCGACACGCCATCAGCGCCGCACTTGCTATGCAACAAAAAGTTAAAGAATTACACGTAGAATTTCACGCCAAGGGGTGGCCGGAAGTAAATATTGGCATTGGCTTAAACACCGGCACGATGAGTGTTGGCGACATGGGTTCCAAATTTCGTCGCAGCTACACCGTATTGGGTGATGCGGTAAATCTTGCTTCACGCGTGGAAAGCTTGACAAAATATTATGGCGTCGGCTTAATGGTCACTGAATTTACGTTAGCGGGTATAGATGATTTTGTCGTCAAAAAACTAGATCGTGTGCGCGTGAAGGGTAAAAACGCAGGTGTCGATATTTTTGCGCCATTATGTCGCCGCGAACAAGCCTCTGCTGAACTTTTAGCAGAAATTGACAGCTGGCATAAAGCCTTTTCTTTATATTTACAACAACAATGGCCTGCCGCCCACGCAATCATCCAAACATTAGCGACAGCGCATCCTCATACAAAAGTCTATTCGCTATATTTGCAGCGCATTGCAGAATATCAACAAACGCCGCCACCCGCTGATTGGGATGGCATTTATACGCATACCACGAAGTAAAAACGCCCTATGCGACCCTTATCTAAAAATTTACGCACGCTCGTCACATTATTAAATTGCGCAGATTATCCTGATAGTCATCGTGATCGTTATCACGATGGTGAAACTTTGGGTGCCGCACTCGGCGTCAGTCGTAATACTATTTGGAAAACCATTAATAAGTTGATCGACTATGGCATTGCCATCGACGCTATTAAAGGGCGCGGCTATCGCTTGGTTGAACCACTCACCTTACTCGATGAAGCGGTAATTCGTGCCGGATTAATTGAAAAAGCCATCGATTTGAAAATCTTTGAAACAATCGATTCCACTAATGCATTTTTACACGGTTTTAAAAGCAAACAGCCTATCGCCCTGTGTCTTGCCGAACAACAAACTGCCGGACGGGGTCGCTTTGCTAGGACGTGGCATTCACCATTTGGACAAAATATTTATATGTCGTGCCGTTATCCGTTCATGCGCGATATCAGCACACTGGGCGGCTTAAGCCTAGCGGTGAGTCTTGCTATTTTGCAAACAGTGCAACATTTTGCACCTGAGGCAGCTATCCAATTAAAATGGCCGAACGATGTGTTATACCAACAAAAAAAACTCGCCGGCAGCTTAATTGAAATTCGCGCTGAATCACATAGTCGTGCACAAGCCATCATCGGCATTGGGCTGAACGTCAACATGCTTGCACAAACGTGGGCATCCGTCCGAGCAATAACGCATGAAGTCATGGATCGCAATATAGTTTGCATACAACTGATCAATGTCTTATTGACCACACTACACACCTTTGCCGAAAATGGCCTCACGCCTTTTATTGCGCAGTGGTTGTCAGCAGACGCGTTATTCAACCAAGCCATCACTTTGCACAATGGCAAACAAAAAATCAGCGGCATCGGCAAAGGCATCGACGCACACGGCCAATTGATCATGCAATTAGAAGATGGCACGCAGCAACATTTTTCAGCCGGTGAAACAAGCTTACATAAAATGAATTGTAACCATTCATCATAATCTCGGGAAAACACCAACGAGGCCAGAAGCAACCTGACTTTTCGCGATGGGGTGGGTGTCCTTCGGTTCGAAGCGCAGCTCTCCCCTCATGACGCTCATCTCATGCAGTTTGCCGCGTACTTTAGTCCCCCTACCCTATCTTTTGTAATAGATAATGAATTAATGAATGCAAAACGTTGCGGTGTTCTTGCTGCCACTTGTGCCCGTCGGCACTGTGCCGCCACCCGTGGGCGGCGGGGTATTGGTGGGAGGCGCAGGCGGTGCCGCCACAATCACGGGCTGATTAACTAAGGCGGGCGCCGGCGCGTTGACGATTTGTGGCATGATATGCAAGCCGGTGATTTGCGCAAAGACCTGACTTTTCGCTTGGTTAAGCTCCACTTTTCCCGCATCATTCACGGCAAAAATAGCGCCTCGATCCAAGCGTAGAGATAAACCACACTGTTGATGAACTTGATTGGCCGCTGCGTTACATTTTTGAAAAAATAAGGCGTAATCCGTGCCGCGCACCCCGATAGTGGCAACGGGTGTTTTAACCGCATAGCCTTTTGGATGGGTCTGTGAAATCAAGCCCGTGACGGTACGAAAGCCACCGGTGACAAGATCAGCCGCAAATGTATTTTCCGTCGCAGGTCCTTTAGCATTGTAATGATACTTATCCAGTGCCAGCCGCGTATTCGATTTCAATGACAATTGACTACCATCGGTAAACACGATTTGACCGGTCGCATCTACACCGGTCTCCAATGTATCGCCGACATAAATCGGCGAACGGCGCTGTAACTCGCGTGTTTGGCTGGCTGAAATAGCGTGCACCACGCCTTTAACCCAAACAACTTGGCCGATTTGATCCACAGCCCATGCCACTTGAGCAGACAACAACACGCTTATCGCCAATAACCAGGCGATAAAAAGATAACATTTCGAGCCTACACGACGTCCATTCATGATGCGTATACTCCTCTTTGCTTAATACTATGCCATAATTGGAGAAATTTCCGCTATAATCTGCATAAATGCCATCAAGGAGCCCGCCATGACCCGTGAAGAATTTATTTATGCCCTACACCGTATCCATGCCATTCGCTTCGGCAACTTCACTTTAAAGAGTGGCCAGCAATCATCCGTCTATATGGACTTACGCCAAATCATTTCTTATCCCGAAATTCTGCGCACTGTCGCTTCCCTTTATTGGCAAACTTTAAGCAGTCGCGCCAAAACCGCTGACCGTATTTGCGGCGTGCCTTATACTGCGCTGCCAATCGCGACCTGCTTGTCACTACAACACAATATGCCGATGATTATGCGCCGCAAAGAAAAAAAACAACACGGCACCAAACAATCCATTGAAGGGGCATTCAAACCTGGCCAAACGTGCCTCATCATCGAAGATATCATGACGACGGGCGGCAGCATCCTTGAAACAGCCACCGATTTGCAAGCCGTTGAAATGAAAGTGACGGATGTCGCGATATTGATAGATCGCGCGCAAGGTGGCAAAGAAAACATGAAAAAACAAGGATTTACAGTGCACGCAACGTTCACACTCCGCGAAATATTAGACACATTAATACGCTCTTCGCATACAACTGACGCTGAAAAAGCCGCCATTGCGGCTTACCAAGCAAATAATTGCGGTGAAACCTGTGAGTCGACTTAAATGACACAGATAAAACATAAGACATATACTGCGCGCGCCGCCGATTGCACCCATCCGCTTGCTAAGAAATTATTGACATTATTGGATGCCAAGCAAACAAATCTGGCGCTTTCTGCCGATGTGACGCGCGCAGCTGAATTAATTGATCTCGCAGATACCCTAGGTCCAGAACTGTGCATCCTAAAAACCCATATTGATATCATTGAAGATTTCACGCCAAAATTGACGCAACGCTTGCGCGAACTGGCAGACAAGCATCAATTTCTCATTTTTGAAGACCGTAAATTTGCGGATATCGGCCATACCGTCCATTTGCAATATTGGCATGGCATTTATCGTATCGCCGAATGGGCCGACATCATCAATGCACATAGCTTGCCAGGGCCTGGCATTATTCAAGGGTTAGCCAATAACCGCCATCCGGGTGTACGTGGCGTCTTGCTATTGGCGCAAATGAGTTCGGCCGGCAACCTATTTAGTGAAATTTATCAACAAACGACATTACAATTAGCGGAACAACATCCGGAAACTGTGTTTGGGTTTATTGCTCAACAGCGCTTCGACACGCCAAATGATTGGCTTTATCTCACGCCAGGCGTTCAATTTTCAGAGAAAACCGACACGCTTGGCCAGCAATATATTACGCCTGAACAAGCCATACTCGAAAACGGCAGCGATATCATCATTGTTGGCCGCGGCATTTTAAGAGCCTCCGCCCCGCTGAATGCCGCGAAAAAATATCGCGAAGCTGGCTGGCAGGCTTATCAAAAGCGTATGACTTGATCGTAATTACTGAAAGATTACGTCAGAGCCGACATTCCGCACCAAAGTATTTTTTGCATCATCTCATGCAGTTTGCCGCGTACTCAGTTCCCCTGCCTTATCTTTTGCAGTAGATACGAAAGCGTTATCAAAAAAGGTAACTGTTCAGGTAGCTTAGGCAAACGGCCATCTTCGGCCAATCTTTTGCGAATGTGCTTCAAAATGCTCGTATATTGTGATGCATGCGCCGCTTTTTCATCAATTTTTCACAATATCTTGGCTCAAATCTGGCCGTTTTCTGCAAAATGCAGCCCCAGCTGAATAGTTACCAAAAAAGACGGATCCTTGGAATGTCGGATTGATATTCACTTAATAAACTGCCATGCTATAGGCAGCTTAATCTTTCTTTTCTATGGAGGTGTGTCATGCAATATGGGACTTCTTTAACACGTGCAGCGGTTGCGCTAGCAATTTTTAGCGTCACTGGCAGCATTTATGCCGCTGATACAACGACGAACACAACAACCACAGGAACAACGACCACTATGCAAGAAACGACTATTGCAGCACAACAAACTACCACCGGCTTCAAGACGACCAAAGATGGTTTACAGTATAAAGTCATCACCCCAGGCACCGGCGCCATCCCAACGGATACTGATTTGGTTACGGTTAACTATACCGGCAAGTTAAAAGATGGCACGGTATTCGACACAACCGATGGCAAACAAGCCGCCACATTTCCAGTCAATGGCTTAATCAAAGGCTGGACTGAAGCATTAAAAATGATGCCTGTCGGTTCCAAATGGCAGTTGATCATTCCTGCAGATCTTGCTTATGGCGAACACGGCGCGCCACCTGCGATTGGCCCGAATCAAACATTATACTTTGATGTTGAATTAGTGAAAATCGATAAAAAAGCATAAGTATCCGGCATTCCGCACTAAAGTATTTTTTGTATAAATCGAGGCAAAAATGGGTTTTAAAGCGCAGTTTACACGCAAGCAAATGAGCATTTAAAATACATTTTTAACGAAGAGTTATCGAAAAAGACAAAGGTGCGGAATGTCGGAGTATCCGAGTTTTTTAGTCACTACGCGCCTCATAATAATCGCTGTTATCACGACGAGGCGCAGCTAGTGCGCTGCGTCAATTCAATTCAACTCAGGCGCATCAGGCTGCACCATTCCCGCCAACTTTCCCACCACCTTCTTCAAATACTTCACTTCTTCTGACGAAAATTCTTTATAACAGGCTACGCCTGGATTCAGCGCCAAGTACACCGTATCGCCCACGCTGGCAATCACTTCCCGCCCGAGCACACTGACATGGCGAATTTCAGCCAACGTTTCGCCCGCCCACGCTTCCAGCCGCTCAACACTGTCAAATAGCGGCATAAAACATTTTTCTTCCAGCACGGCATATAGTGGTCGATACGGCTCAGTATCTCCCGCGATTTGTTCACGCTGCACCGGCAACCATAGCGTCGAGCGCAACAAACAAGCATACACACGGTTGACAATTGTTTGTTCGCCCGGCGTCGCATAAGCCGCGACAATGGCTTGTTCTAGTTCAGTCATCATGCTTTCTCACATAAGGTAAGCCAGACATTTTCGCATACTTTTAGACAATATGGCTAAACTGCCGCAACTGCGGTATAGTCTTCGCTAATTTTTATACTCTCTACCGTATTTTTCGCCTGATGCCCTGGAGAAAACCAAACATGTCAGCCCTAGACACCACCGTCAGCACCAAGCTCTACACGGATTTATCTGCTCAAGCATTAATCGATCACGCACTCGCGCGCAAAGAAGGCGTACTTGCCGCCAATAAAGCCCTGAGCGTCACGACGGGCAAACGTACCGGTCGCTCGCCTAAAGATCGCTTCATCGTCCGCGACGCCATTACTGACACCGCCGTCGCGTGGAATACGGTCAACCAGCCCACCAGCAGTGAAACTTTTATGAATCTCTGGCAAAAAGCACGCGCTTACCTCGACAGTCGTGATGATGCTTTTGTTTCGCACTATCATGTTGGCGCAGATCAACGCTACGGCTTGCCCGTCAAAGTGATCACCGAACTTGCGTGGCACCAATTATTTGCTTTAAATTTATTTATTCGCGCCGAAACACCCATTGCAGCCGACCCAGCGGGTCAATGGACTTTGCTATGCGTCCCTAGCTTTAAAACCGAGCCAAGCCGCGATGGCGTCAATAGCGATGCCGCGGTCATGTTGGATTTTTCACGCAAAGCCATTTTAGTCGTCGGCACACTGTATGCCGGTGAAATGAAAAAAGCGATGTTTTCCGTGTTGAACTTTATATTGCCCGAAAAAGGCGTACTCCCCATGCATTGCGCTGCGAATGTCGGTCGCGATGGCAGTTCTGCACTCTTCTTTGGTTTATCTGGCACCGGCAAGACAACTTTATCAGCCGATCCAGAACGTTATTTGATTGGTGACGATGAGCATGGCTGGAGCGAAGAAGGTATATTTAATTTTGAAGGCGGCTGCTACGCCAAATGTATTGATTTATCAAAAGAATGTGAACCAGTCATTTGGGATGCCATACGCGAAACAGCCGTCATGGAAAACGTTGTATTAGATGAAACCGGCCAGCCTGATTATCATGACTGCCATTTGACAGAAAACACGCGCGCCGCTTACCCGCGCGAACATATTCCACTACGCGTCCCCGCCAATCAAGCTAAACTTCCCCATGCCGTATTATTTTTAAGCTGTGATTTATATGGCGTATTGCCGCCCGTCGCGCGCCTAACACGCGAACAAGCCGCATGGTATTTCTTAAGTGGCTACACCGCTTTAGTCGGCAGCACTGAAGTCGGCAGCAGCAAAGGGATTACAGAAACATTTAGCACTTGCTTTGGCGCCCCCTTTTTTCCACGTCCTGCGCATGTTTATGCAGATTTATTGTTAAAACACTTGGATCACAGTGGCGCAAGCGTTTATCTCGTCAACACCGGCTGGACGGGCGGCCGACACGGCGAAGGCGGCACACGGTTTAGCATCCCAACCACACGCGCCGTGGTAAGTGCCGTTGTTAACGGGGACTTGCATGATGCCACGTATGAGACATTGCCTGGATTTAATTTGGCAATCCCTACTGCGATCCATGGTGTCGACAGCAAAAAACTCGATCCACGTAAGACATGGGTCAGTGAAACGCCCTATACCGATTGCGCACAGCAGTTAATCAGTAAATTTATTGAAAATTTCAAAAAATTTACGGTCAGCGAGGCAATCCACGCCGCAGGACCCGTCGCGCTAAAATGAGCCTAACGCTGCTGTTACAACAAATTGCCGCTTATGCAAAAAAATATGCGCGCAATCCCGCTGATATTCATTTATTGGCCGTCAGCAAAAAACAACCCATTGAAAAAGTCATTGCCCTGCATACCGCAGGGCAAAGGGCATTTGGTGAAAATTACCTACAAGAAGCCTTACCAAAAATCGCTGCATTACCTACCGCCGAATGGCATTTTATTGGTAAAATACAGACAAATAAAACGCGAGCCATTGCCACGCATTTTAGCTGGGTACATAGCGTGGAAAATAGCAAAATCGCTAAACGTTTAAGCGAACAACGCCCCAGCGAATTTCCGCCCTTAAATATTTGCATTGAAGTCAATTTAGATGCTGAAAATAGCAAAGGCGGCGTACAAGCGGCCGATGTGTTCGCACTGGCCGAGCAATGCATTGCTTTGCCAAATGTGCGCTTACGGGGCTTAATGGCCTTACCGGCGCCGGCGAAAACTTTTATACAACAACGCGCAACGTTTAGCCGTTTACGCGATATACGCGACACCTTAATTCAAAAAGCGTTGCCGCTAGACACACTCTCGATGGGCACTTCGCAAGATTTTGAAGCCGCCATTGCCGAAGGCGCGACAATTATTCGCATCGGTACAGCCATATTTGATACCCCCTATAAGGAATTACGTAACTATTCAGATGGCTAGTCGGGCAAATAGCTCGCCCGCCTGACGCCACTTAAGGGGGCGAATCGCGATTCTCCCCCTTAAGAAAAAACGGCAGGAAAGCCGTTTTTGACGCACAAAGTGCGCCCGAAGGGTGAGCCTCCAAGGACGGAGGCGAATCTATCCCCCATC
>VFKI01000012.1 GCA_009885665.1 Gammaproteobacteria bacterium | reverse complement strand
TCTTCGAAAAACACCAGCGAGGCCAGGTGCAACCTGACTTTACGCGATGGGGGATCCTTAGGGGGGAGAATCGCGATTCTCCCCCTTAAGTGGCGTGACGCCGGCGAGCTATTTGCCCGAGTAGCCATCTGAATAGTTACCTTATATTTACAATGGACTCACCTGGACTCGAGCCTGGGCTGAGTGGTAATCCCCGTTTTTAATGCGTTAGCCGGTTGTAATGTTTACTGGCAATCTTCTCTGCTTGTGTTGTGTCATGTGCTTGAGGATCGCCGGTAAGGCCTGCAATTTTTCTTTGTAATTTAGGAGAGATATCTTTAAATAAAGTTGTGGTTCTGCTTGCTTGAGCAAGCATGCGAGCATTTTTTTTGATTTCGTTGTAGCTTATCCAATGAGGGGTGGCGCAAATTCTTTTGTTTAACTGGCTTATTTGCGTGATTCTATTTTCTATCCATTGCTGCTCTTTGGGGTCTCTCGTGTCAAATAACTCAATCTTTAGCTGTTCAAGGTGTTCTTCCAGCATTGGGAGTGGATTTTCATCATCAGCGCCGTGCAGTATAGGGTCGACGCCAGCATCCAGCAGTGCATTAACTGCTTTAAAGTCGCCGAGTTGGTGGATAATCTGTTTTACGGCATGAAGGAATGTTTTTTCTTCTTTTAATTGGTTGCGATATTTACTGACAATCTTTTCTGTTTGCTTTATGTCATGAACTTGAGGATCGCCGGTAAGACCTGCGATTTTTTTTTGTAAATCAAGGGAGATATCTTTAAAGAAAGCGGTAGTTCTGCTTGCCTGAGCAAGCATGAGCGCATTTTTTTTGATTTCGTTGTAGCTTATCCAATAAGGGGTGGCGTAAATTCTTTTGTTTAACAGGCTTAGTTGCGCGATTCTATTTTCTATCCATTGCTGCTTGTCTGGGGCTAGGTCTATATTTCTATTTAAAACATTATTTAGAAGTTCGAAATATTTTTCCAGCATTGTGAGTGGATTGTCATCATTAGATTCGTGCAGTATAGGGTCTGCGCCAGCATTCAACAGTGCATCAACTGCACTAAAGTCAAAGTCGCTGTGTTTAGAGATAGCCTGTTTTACTGCATAAAAAAATGCTGTTTTTCCTGCGGCAGACAAAACATTTAATCCTGGGTTAGCTGCATGCGCTATTACGGTTGTACCATTATGTGTTTTTTTGCCATAAATATCTTCATATTGCGTTTTTGTTGCGATATGCAAAACAGTGTTGCCTTCTTGGTCGAGTGTCGAGAAGTTAAAGTTATGTTTTTCTGCTGCTTGAACAAGCGCAGGAAAAAGAAATTGGCTGGTTGTTTCCTGATAGCAAAGCGCGGCGGCAATATGGAGTGGTGTATCCCTTCGTATATCTTTAATGTGAAAATCCAGTCCAGGCGTTTTAAATAGTATATCTAAAATTGGCGCTATTGTGTGTTTGCCAGCAATAGCGCCATATTCTACAATGTGATGTAAAATCGTTGCACCCTCTTCGTCTTGTTGTGTAATGAGGGTGGGGTCTTCACGTAAAGCTAAATCAAGTTTAAGCGTGTCCGTAGAGAGGAGTAAGGTTCTAAATTTATGCTGTAGCGTTTCAGGCGCAGCAGTATTTGAAACGATGTTATCTGCGGAGGATAATGCTTTTTCGTCGTTTAACATAGTAAAACCTCTTATTTGGTTGTAATTATAGTTTCTCAGTAACTGCTCGCCCCTCAAGCAGCTTTTACACGATGGGGGGGGGGTTCCGTTAAGCGCGGGCTCTGCCCACGTAGGGGGATGCGTTGTTACGGTATCTCCGATACACATTATACTTATATTTAGATTTACAATGGGCCCACCAGGACTCGAACCTGGGACCAAGAGATTATGAGTCTCCTGCTCTAACCAACTGAGCTATAGGCCCGTTCACGCGGATAGCCCAAGATCATACCTTAGGCGGATGGTTTTGACTAGTGCTCCGTCAAATTTATGCTCCGTCAATCTTTTACGTTTTCTTGTAAGCGCTGCAGCAGATGCGCCGCTTCAGCTAGAAAGGCTGGAATGCCTTTGACGACGCTAATGGCAATTTTTTCATCGTAGGCGTGGCTTGTTTTGCTCCGCATATCACGATAGTTGCGCCAGTTTGACCAATCGCCCAGGAGTAAGTTTTGTTCATTGGCAGAGCGAATAATTTCAGCAAAAGGCATTTCATCATGTCGTTTCGGATTGGCGGAAACCGATTCTAAGTAATATTTTAATGTCTTATGGCTTAGTTCATATGCAAATTCAAAGCGCTGAATTAAGCCATCACGGATTTGTGTGTCACTGATGTCTTGCTCATACCGTGCCCAGCCTTCAGCCAAGCGCTGAATAGCATTCGTGAGTGGCGTAAGTTGTAGCGTGCTACCCTTGTTCATCTATGCGCCTTATTCTTGCTCTTCGAGGAAGCTCCGTAATTGTTCAGAGCGGGATGGATGGCGCAATTTGCGTAATGCCTTCGCTTCAATCTGACGGATACGTTCGCGCGTTACATCAAATTGCTTGCCCACTTCTTCCAGGGTGTGATCGGTATTCATGTTGATACCAAAACGCATGCGCAATACTTTGGCTTCGCGCGGGGTGAGTGAATCGAGGATTCGCTGCGTTGCTTCATATAAGCCACTGCCGGTAGCGGCGTCGATAGGGGATAACATGCTGATATCTTCGATAAAGTCACCTAAATGCGAGTCTTCATCATCACCAATTGGCGTTTCCATCGAAATGGGTTCTTTGGCAATTTTTAATACTTTGCGAATTTTATCTTCCGGCAATTCCATGCGCTTACTCAACTCTTCCGGGGTCGGTTCGAGACCCGTTTCTTGTAAAATTTGCCGCGAAATACGATTGAGTTTGTTGATGGTTTCAATCATATGCACAGGAATACGGATTGTGCGCGCTTGGTCGGCAATCGAACGCGTGATTGCTTGGCGTATCCACCATGTCGCATACGTTGAAAACTTATAGCCGCGCTGATATTCAAATTTATCAACCGCTTTCATTAAGCCAATATTGCCTTCTTGAATGAGATCGAGAAATTGCAAACCGCGGTTGGTGTATTTTTTGGCGATTGAGATAACTAAGCGCAAATTGGCTTCGACCATTTCTTTTTTAGCGCGTCGTGCCTTGGCTTCACCAATAGACATACGCCGATTGACTTCTTTGATGGTGGCAATCGTCATCTGCATTTGTTCTTCAAGCGCAATCAATTTTTTCTGCGCGCGCTGAATTTCCGGCATGCTGTTTTTGACCGCGTTGAAATAAGGCTTACCTTTATGCACACTTGGCTTAAACCAATCCAGGTTGATTTCATTATTCAGGAAAGCCTGGATGAACACTTTGCGCGGCATCCTCCCTTTGTTGACGCATAGCGTCATAACATAGCGTTCTTGGCCGCGAATTTCATCTAACAGGCTGCGCATTTTACGCGATAATTTGTTAAATTGGCGTGCCGCCAGTTTGATATCGATAAAACAACGCGATAATGCGTCACGTGCTTCAATGGTTTTTTTATGGGTGATACCATGTTTCTTTTCGGCAGCAACTGCTTCTTCATAAAAGCGCCGTAACTCTTCAAAACGTACGCGCGCGACTTCAGGGTCGGGGCCTGATTCTTCTTCAAACGTGCCTGCACCCCCTTCGCCTTCGCCTTCGTCGTCGCCACTTTCATCGCCGTCTTCACCCGCGGTGACTTTTTCGAGAACTTCTTCGGCAATCACTTCTGGTGCAACTTCAGCATAGCCGCTGATGACTTCGGCAAGACGCATTTCACCTTGCGTGACGCGATCGTATTCAGCGAGTACTTCGGCAATCATTTGTGGTTGGGATGCCAAGGTTGACAGCATTTGCTGCATGCCTTCCTCGATGCGCTTGGCAATGGCAATTTCACCTTCGCGCGATAATAATTCAACGCTACCCATTTCACGCATATACATGCGCACCGGATCAGTGGTGCGACCAAATTCACTGTCGACCGCAGCCAGCGCGGTGGCGACTTCTTCTGCTGCCACTTCGTCATCAGAGGACTCATTGTCAGCGAGCAGCATTTCTTCGGCGTCGGGTGCAGTTTCAGCTACGCGTATGCCCATGTCATTTAACATGCCAATAATTTCACCAATCTGTTCAGGATCGATGATGTCAAGGATGTGATCGTTGATGTCGGAATATGTTAGAAAGCCTTGCTCTTTACCGCGAGCGATAAGGTCTTTTAAACGTGAACGCTGCTGTTCCTGATCCATAAGCCTCGCTGAACCTATTGTTTAGATATGGTGGGAGTGGGTAGACAAAGAACGAGGGTTGCGACCGACATCTCGCACCTTCGTCTTTTTTGACGCTCGTCAATGCAGTTTGCCGCGTACTCAGTTCCCCTACCCTATCTTTTGTGAGATGCAAAAAATACTTTGGTGCGGAATGTCGGTTGCGACTTACGAACCCCCCATCACGTAAAGACCGCCTGACGTGCAAGCAGTTACGAGCGAAGCATTATACCGAGAAAAATTAATTTTTGCTACGAATCAATGCATTCAGTGTTGCTTTTTCATCACTGTTGAGTGGTGCGCTTTTCGCTTTGGCAATCAACTGTTCAATCGTCTGTGCGCGTTGTTGGCGATGCAGTTGGCGTAGCGCACCTTGAAACTCTGCTGGATAGCCGTCCTCTGGAATGGTCAGCGGTATGCTGGCCAATTTTGCTAAGATGGTATAAATGCTTTCTGTGTCGCGAAAATTTTCTAATAGACCGGCCGTCGTCAGCGTGGGTTGGGCGTGTAATAAGGCACATATTTTTTGTAATAGATCCATGCCGCGGCCTTCCCAGGCGGGTAATGGTTCGTCGATGGTACTGGCTAATGCGGGTCGTTGTGTCAATAACGTAATGGCTAAACGTAAGGGGGATAGCGGTCGGTTCGCGGTTTTAGGGGGAGCGGACTTACGTGGCGTCGGCGGTGGTGCCGCGTGGCGTAGGCTGTCCATGCGCGTCAGGCGGGCGAGTTCATCTTGCATCATGTGTTGAAAAATACCCGTTGGTATTTGTTTCATATGCTCCATCGCGAGCGACGCGAGCCGTGCGCGGCCATCGAGGTGCGCCATATCCACTTGCGCCGCCAGCGATTGAAAAAAGAATTGTGATAAAGGTTCGGCAGTGGCAAGTTTTTGCAGAAAGGCGTCATAGCCAATTTTACGCACTAAAGTGTCGGGATCTTCGCCGTCGGGTAAAAACAGGAAACGTACGGTGCGACCGTCTGTCATTAAGGGTAAGGCGACAGTCAGCGCGCGCCACGCAGCAGTGCGACCTGCGGCATCGCCATCAAAGCAAAAAATGATTTCGGGGGTATGACGAAATAATTGTTGTAAATGCCCGGGTGTTGTTGCTGTTCCCAATGTGGCGACAGCAAAGTTGACGCCATGTTGGTAAAGAGCGATCACATCCATATACCCTTCAACAATTAATATGCGCGTCAGTTTACGGTGTGCCTGTTGAGCGTGATATAAGCCGTAAAGTTCATTTCCCTTATGAAATAAAGGCGTTTCGGGCGAATTTAAATATTTGGGTTCACCTTTTTGTATAATGCGGCCGCCAAAGCCAATAATACGGCCGCGGCGATCATGGATGGGAAATTGAATGCGATCGCGGAAGCGATCATAGTAGCCGCCATCGTCTTTTTTAATCAGCATGCCGCAGGTGTGTAATTGTTCGCGTAATGCGGGCGTGGTACCCAACGTGCGTAATAAGTTATCCCAACTGTCGGGCGCAAAGCCTAGCCCAAATTGGCGAGCGATTTCACCGGTCAAACCGCGCTGTTTGAGATAATCGATGGCGGCAGGGTGGCGGCGTAGCGCTTGCTGATAGTGGCGACTGATTTTTTCCATTAAGGCGTAGAGGTCGGGCGAAACAGCGGGCGTTGTGGGGGTATGACTACCGGCTTCACGCGGAATATCTAGGCCGATCTGACGCGCGAGCGTTTCGACGGCTTCTGGAAAATTGAGACGGTCATAGGCGATAAGGAAATCAATAGCGTTGCCGTGTACGCCGCAACCAAAGCAATGATAAAACTGCTTGGTTTGGCTGACAGAAAAAGAGCCGGATTTTTCCGTGTGAAATGGGCAGCTGGCAAAATAATTGCTGCCTGATTTTTTTTGCAAGGGGACGCCGCGATCGCTGATGAGATCGATGATATTGATGCGACCCAGTAGGGTTTGAATGAATTCACGAGGGATTTTAGCGGCCATGCAAGCATGATAGTATGGCCGCGATCGTTATGCTAGTTTTTCTTTAATGGATGCGCTCACTTGACTCATGTCAGCACGGCCTTGCAATTGAGGCTTCAGGATGCCCATCACTTTGCCCATGTCGCGCCCACTGGTGGCACCCGCTGCGGCAATGGCGGCAATAATCAAAGCGTCAACTTCAGCGCTAGATAATTGCGGTGGTAGATAATGCTGAATGAAAGCGATCTCTTTGTTTTCTTGATCGACCAAATCTTGGCGGTTGCCAGCGGTATATTGCGCAACAGATTCGCGGCGCTGTTTTACCATTTTATCCAGCACAGCTAAAACTTGCTCATCATTTAAACTGATGCGCTCATCGACTTCGCGTTGCTTGATCGCTGCCATGATAAGACGAATGATGGCGAGTTTTTCTTTTTCACCCGCCCGCATTGCGTTTTTCATGTCAGTCTGTATGGCGTCTTTGATGCTCATGCACGACGTTCTTTGTCAGAACCGCTGACTTCACGTTGTAGCTTTTTCTGGTAACGTTTTACGGCAGACGCTTTTTTGCGCTTACGTTCCCAGGTGGGCTTTTCGTAAAATTCATGGCGACGTAAGTCAGACAAGATGCCGGCTTTTTCGCATAGACGTTTGAAGCGGCGCAGGCTCACTTCGAAATTTTCATTTTCTTTCACACGTACGCTTGGCATGAGGACGAGTTTTCTCCAGTTTAAGTTGCTATAATGCGCGTAACTGTTCAGGTGCTCCGCAGAAACGGCCGTCTTTGGCGCATCTTTTGCGGAAAATCTGACACCCGCTGAATAGTGACTAATACGCGCAAGCAGATTCAAAGACCAAAGATTCTAATCGGAAATTCATCCAAATGCAAAGTAAATCGTTCAAAGTGTTAGGGATAGAAACATCGTGCGATGAAACGGGTGTCGCACTATACGATGCGGCACAGGGCTTGTTAGCGCATGCTTTGCATAGTCAAGTCGATTTGCATGCGGCCTATGGCGGCGTCGTCCCCGAGCTTGCTTCGCGTGACCATATTCAAAAAACCTTGCCTTTAATTGAAAAAGTGTTAGCAGACGCGGGGTGTCAAACGACGAATATTGATGCGATTGCGTATACCGCAGGGCCTGGCTTGGTGGGCGCGCTATTGGTGGGCGCGCTATTGGGACGCAGTTTGGCGTATGCGTTGGCGGTACCGGCTGTCGGGGTGCATCATATGGAAGGGCATTTGTTGGCGCCGATGTTAGAAGCAGACGTGCCTGCGTTTCCCTTTGTGGCGTTATTAGTTTCTGGTGGCCATACGCAATTAATACGCGTGGGCGGCGTCGGGAATTATGTGCTATTGGGCGAGTCGGTGGATGATGCGGTAGGTGAAGCTTTCGATAAAACGGCGAAATTATTAGGCTTAGGGTATCCAGGCGGCGCGGCACTGGAAAAATTAGCGCTGCAGGGCGATCCCGCGCGCTTTCATTTTCCCAGACCCATGGTGAATCGTCCAGGGGTTGATTTTAGTTTTAGTGGTTTAAAAACATTTGCAGCCAACACGCTACGTGCGGCGGAACGTGGCGATGATGCGACGCGCGCGGCGATTGCGCGTGCGTTTCAAGATGCGGTGGTCGATACGTTAGTGATTAAATGTCGCCGGGCATTACAGCAGACGGGCTTGAATAGCTTGGTGGTGGCGGGAGGGGTGAGTGCCAATGGTGCGTTGCGTGCGGCGTTGCAGGGTTTGTTACAAAAACTGGGCGGCAATGTCTATTTTCCGCGCCCAGATTTTTGTACCGATAATGGCGCGATGATTGC
>VFKI01000070.1 GCA_009885665.1 Gammaproteobacteria bacterium | reverse complement strand
CCGCCACCGCCACCGCCACCAAAGCGTTTACGTTGTGGCGCGTTGCCGGACTCGGGGCGCGAACTGGGTTCCAGGCCTTCAATGCTCTTGCGCGCGATGGGTTGTTTCATTACGCGTTCGATATTGCGAATTTGTGCTGTATCGCGGCGGCTGGCGAATGAAATTGCCGTTCCTTCGCGGCCGGCACGACCGGTACGGCCAATGCGGTGAATATAATCTTCGGGCACACGCGGTAAATCATAATTAAATACATGACTGATATCGCTGATATCAATGCCGCGCGCTGCTACGTCCGTTGCAACCAATAATTGAATGCGACCACGACGTAATTGTTCGACGGTACGGGTGCGCATGTTTTGCTTCATATCGCCATGCAAAGAACTTGCCGCCAGACCTTGACTGCATAATTCATCAGCCAATTCATCGGCTTGACGCTTGGTAGCCGAAAAAATAATGGCGCGCGCGATGCTTTGATTTTGCAAGAAATGCATGAGTAAACGCATTTTGTGGCCGGCATTGTCAGTGAGGTAGAGTTCTTGGCTAATGCGTGCCGGTGCCATGATGGCTTCAGATAAATCCACGCGGACATAATCTTTTTGCAATAAGTCTTCAACACGACGCATCAAAGATTTATCAAGCGTGGCGCTAAATAATAATGTTTGGCGCGTAGCAGGTGTCGCTTTAGCGATATGGCGTGCATCATCAATAAAGCCCATATCCAACATGCGATCGGCTTCATCAAGAATTAATACGTCGACATTGGAAAGATCGAGGCGCTTGCGTTCCATATGATCCATCAAGCGTCCCGGCGTTGCGACCACGATATCGACGCGACGCGATAATTGTTGAATTTGTTTAGGATATGGTACGCCGCCGGTAATACTGGCAACTGCGAGATTCATATGGCGACCATATTTTTCAATCGCTGCGGTGATTTGGTTAGCGAGTTCGCGTGTGGGTGACAAGATCAGCACATTAGGGCCGCGGCCCGTTTTCTTGAGCGCAAGACGATTAAGGATGGGTAAAACGAAAGAAGCGGTTTTGCCTGTGCCGGTTTGGGCGGAGGCGGCAATATCTTTGCCGGCAAGAATGACCGGGATGCTGGCGGTTTGTATAGGGGTGGGGATTTTGTAGCCGCAACGATCGAGACCGGCTAAAATATCGGCGTTAAGATTTAGATCGCTGAAATGAATGGTAGATCTTGCAGTAGACATATTTCTTCCTCAAAAATAAAACACGAAACTGTGCCGGAAGTATACGCACGAACGTATAGCCTGGTGGCGGCAGTCATATAGGGTTTTTAGGTTTTTATCGGCAAGTTACGTCATGTAGCTGGCAGGGTTGCCCTGCCTTCCAGTGTAACAGCCGTGAGGAAGAAGAGGGGAATCTGCTAAGGTGTGCCGAGGAGCGCGCACACTTTCTGGATAAAACAAAAAACCGGCGGGCATTATGGCGTGTTATTGAAATAAAAGCAAGGCCTTTCTTATTTTAACCAAAACACGCGACAACCGGTGCATGATCGGAGGGGCGCTCCCAGCCGCGCGGAATTTTATCGATGTGACACGCGGTGCAACTGCGTGCGAGTGGGCCGCTGGCGAGAATATGGTCGATGCGCAAACCGAGGTTGCGTCGAAATGCATTTAAACGATAATCCCACCAGCTAAAGGATTTATCCGCTTGATCAAATAAGCGAAAACAATCCTGTAAGCCCAGCTTTATCATTTGCTGAAACGCTGCGCGTTCCGGCGGGCTACATAATACTTTGCCTTCCCATGCCGCTGGATTATCAACATCGCGTGCTTCTGGGGCAATATTAAAATCACCGACAATCACCAGTCGCGTATATTTTTTTAATTCTGCCGTTAAAAATAAATCGAGATGGCGCAACCATTCAAGTTTATATTGATATTTTTCAGAATCCACACTTTCGCCATTGGGAATATAGACGTCAATTACACGCACATCATTGAGCGTGACGGCAAGCAATCTGCTTTGTGGATCAATAAAATCATTAAATGTGGTACAGACATCGGTTGCGGGCGCGCGACTTAAAATGGCCACGCCATTCCATGTTTTTTGGCCATGTACCGTGGCGTGATAGCCAATTTTTGCAAATTCTGCCAACGGAAAATCTGCCGTTGGCAATTTTAATTCTTGCAGCGCCAATATATCCGGTTGCGCATCCGCGAGCCACGCTAATACATGTGGCAGACGGACGCGCAACGAATTGACATTCCAGCTGGCAATTTTCATGCGCTATAATACATATCAAATTCAACCGGATGTGTCGTTTGATTTAGACGAATGATATCTTCACGCTTGATATTAATATAAGCATTGATTAATTCAAGATTGAACACGTCGCCCGCTAATAAAAATGCATGATCCGCTTCAAGCGCCGCTAAAGCTTCTTCTAATGAACCGCATAAACAGGGGAACGTGCGCAAAACATCCGGCGATAAGTGATAAATATCTTCATCGACTGCGTCGCCTGGATGAATTTTATTTTTAATACCATCCAAGCCTGCCATTAACATTGCAGAAAATGCTAGATAGGGATTGGCCATCGCATCTGGAAAACGCACTTCAATACGCTTTTCTTTTTCATTGAAAACATGCGGTATACGAATACCCGCCGAACGATTGCTTTCTGAATAAACCATCGTGACCGGGGCTTCAAAACCAGGCACTAACCGTTTGTAACTGTTAGTCGATGGGTTGGTAAAAGCACACAGCGCACGCGCATGTTTGATAATGCCGCCGGTGTAATAAAGTGCCAATTCAGATAAGCCAGCATATTGGTCACCCGCAAATAAATTTTTACCGCTTTTTGCAAGAGATTGATGACAGTGCAAGCCGCTACCATTGTCACCGACTAAAGGTTTTGGCATGAATGTCACGGTTTTGCCAAACGATAAGGCCACATTTTGAATGGCATATTTGAAAATTAACATTTCATCGGCTTTGTGGCGCAGTGTACTATAACGCGTGGTGATTTCATTTTGACAAGCAGTGGCAACTTCATGATGATGCACTTCGGGATGCAAACCCATATTCGCTAATGTTTTACACATAGTGGAACGAATGTCATGCGCAGAATCAATCGGCGGCACCGGAAAATAGCCGCCCTTAATGCGCGGACGATAGCCCATATTGCCATCTGCCATTTTTTTGTGTGAGTTCCACGCGGCTTCTTCTGAGTCAATATGGTAGGCGTTACTGCGCATACTGTTTTCCCAGCGCACATCATCAAAAATAAAAAATTCAACTTCTTGACCAAAGTAACACACATCGGCAATGCCAGAGGCTTTCAAAAAAGTTTCAGCACGATGCGCGACGGCGCGTGGGTCGCGAATGTAGTGTGTTTTAGTGCGGGGATCCATTACGTCGCAGCGTAAATTCAAAGTGGGCGTTTCACAGAAAGGGTCGATGACCATGGTGCTGATATCAGGTTTTAATACCAGATCAGAGTGGTTAATGGCGCACCAACCGGCAATGGAAGAGCCATCAAATACTTTGCCATGTTTCACAAAAGCATCATCAATTTTATTTTCAGGGAGGGTGATATGATGTTCTTTTCCACGTAAGTCACAAAAACGCAAGTCTACAAATTCGATTTGGTGTTCTTCTATCATCTTACGAATGGCAGCGGACATGATTACTCCTTGTTTGTTTTGGGGATGCGTCGTCCAAGCATGTGCTGGGACGGACTATTCTACCAGTGCTGCTGTCGGAATGGCAGGGGTGGCGCGCCGCTTTGAAGTGATAAAACCATAGCGAAAATCAGGCAACGGTTGAGTGTGACTTCACCATAATTTTTTGCTGCCAATAGCGTGCGCGTTCCTTTAGCTCGATTTCATCCAGTGTCGTCAATTTGCCATGCTTTAATAATTGTTTACCCGCCACCCACACGTCCGTAATTTGGTCGCGGCCGGCAGCATACACTAATTGTGAAACAGGGTGATAAAGCGGTAAGGTTTCGATAGCATCTAAATTTATCGCAATACAGTCTGCTGCTTTACCCACTGCCAAAGAGCCAATTATTTTGTCCATGCCCAGCGCTTTAGCGCCATTGAGAGTTGCCAGTTGCAACGTTGCGGCGGCAGGGAGGACTTGCGGATTGCGCGAGCTGAGTTTGGCGAGCAGTGTCGCAGCGCGCATTTCGCTGAGCATATCAAGGTTATTATTGCTCGCGACGCTGTCAGTGCCCAGTGCAACGGTCAATCCTAATGAGTGCAATTGCTCGACAGGGCAAGCACCGCTTGCCAGTTTCATATTCGATTCGGGGCAGTGGACAATGGCGGGACGCGTTTCAGCCAAAATAGCGAAATCTTCTGCATCCAGTGCTGTCATGTGAATTGCGATTAAACGATCTGAAATAAAGCCGAGATCATGTAACCGGCGGATGGGGCGTTTGTTAAATTGTTTGAGCGATTGATCGACTTCATCTTGTGTTTCATGTAAGTGTAAATTAATTTTTATGTCATGTTTATCTGCAATTTCCTTTATTTTTATAAAAGAATCGTCAGACACTGTATAAGGCGCGTGTGGCGCAAACGTAGGGGTGATGCGCGGGTGATGTTTATATTGTTCGAAAAATTCCATGCCGCGTGCAAAGTATTCATCCGCATTTTGCGCCCACGCCGTTGGAAATTCCATGATCGTCATGCCAATATGCGCACGCATGCCACTGATTTCAGCCGCTTCCGCCGTCGCTTGTAAAAAGAAATACATGTCATTAAACGTGGTCGTGCCAGCGCGGATCATTTCCGCCATGGCAAATAGCGATGCATCACGGACAAATTCATGGCTAACCCATTTTTTTTCTGCAGGCCAAATATGTTGATTCAACCATTCCATTAATGCTAAGTCGTCGGCCAAGCCGCGAAAATAACTCATGCCAATATGGGTGTGGGTGTTAATCAGGCCGGGGAGCAATGCGTGCGAGCTGAGTGAGGTGGCGGGCAGGTCGGGGTACTGGGTATTGGCATCGGCTGATGGCAAGATAGCTGCGATCAAGCCATTTTTGACCACTAGGGCGTGATTTTCCAGTGGGGCAGTGGTGGCTTCAGCAATGAGCCAGCGGGCATGGAGGATTTGATCATGATCAATAGCAGGCATGTTATAGATCCTTCATCTGCTTGTAAAAATACGGAGAGGGCGGGATTCGAACCCGCGTGGGTGTTTGCACACCCCATCCGATTTCGAGTCGGCGCCGTTATGACCGCTTCGGTACCTCTCCAATAGTTGCGGGATTATATGTCAGTTGGCAGATAAACGGAATCTAAAAATGTAGTTACTATCGAAAAAGACAAAGGTGCGGAATGTCGGTTATAACCCTGGCGGCGTCAAATCTAGGGTATGCGTCGGAGCAACACCGCGTTGTGGCGGTACGGCAAAGCGGGGTTTGATGCCGCTAGCTTGCGTGCCGGCGGGCAGGGTCAGCGGCGGCGCTGTTTTTGCGCTGAGATAATCTTGGCCGCGGTGTTGGATCATATGCGTGCCATATGCGCTACAGCCGCTGATAGATATTAATAATAATGTGGTGGTGATCGTTTTAAAGTAAGACATGGGGTTCCTGTTGTTTTAAAGAAATGCCGGCGGAGAGACAAGCCGTTGCGACTTCGTTATGAAATGTCGCATCTAAAGGCGTTAAGGGTAACCGAATGCCGCCAGAAATCAACCCCATTTGCTGCAAAACCCATTTGCTTGGAATCGGATTGGCTTCGACAAACAATTTTTGATGCAAGGGTAATAGTTCAGCTTGTAACGCATCAGCCTGCGCGGTTTTTCCCGTTAAGGCCGCAGCACAAAGCGCGTGCATTTTGGCGGGTGCAACATTGGCCGTGACCGAAATGACGCCATTGGCACCGGCACGTATTGCGGCGAGTGCGGTCGCGTCATCGCCACTATAGATGTCAAAACCCTTGCCGCATTGTTGACGTATTTCGGTAATACGTTCAATTTTACCCGTTGCTTCTTTAATGCCAATAATGCCATCAAGCTGTGCCAGCCGTGCAACGGTTTGTGGTAATAAGTCGCAGGCGGTGCGCCCCGGGACATTATAAAGAATGATGGGCATGCCAGGCACTTTGTCGATAATGGCTTGGTAATGTAAATAAAGCCCTTGTTGCGTAGGCTTGTTGTAATAAGGCGTCACAATGAGCGCAGCCTCTGCGCCCGCTTTTTTAGCGTTGCGCGTTAAGGTGATGGTGTGTGCCGTCGCATTGCTGCCAGTGCCAGCGATGACGGGTACGCGGCGCGCGACATGTTTAACGACTTTGCTGATGAGGTGATAATGCTCGTCTTCTGTTAAAGTGGCAGATTCGCCGGTAGTGCCAGCGACAACGATACCGTCCGTGCCTTGTGCAAAATGCCAGTCGATGAGATGAAATAACGCTTTATCATCAATATGACCCTCTTTATTCATTGGGGTGACTAATGCGACTAAGCTGCCAGTAAACATGCGCGTGCTCCTTGTTAGATAACGGTCTCCATGGCGGTGTTTTGCCGGGCGGGTGGAATGTCCATGCTGTCTAGCAAATCGACCAAAGCACGAATCTTGTCGGTATAGGCGGCAAGCCGGCCTTCCAATTCGGCGGTGATGGCGGTGAGATGGGTTTTTTCTTTAGCGAGAGTGGCATTTTCTTGTTCTAAGAGGTGATTACGGTCGCGCATTTTTTCAAAAGAAGCCAGTAATGAAATGGTTTTTTCTTCCAATTGCATGAGTGCTGTGGTCATATGTCTATCCTTTCTGATAAATGATAAGAGATTTTCAGTATCATAGCGGGGTTTGTGATGGAAGAGAAGGGCGTGAATTTTAGGGTGCAATGCAATCAAGTGTCGAGGTTAGGTTTAATATTATTAAGAGGTCATACGCTATGCAGCAACGCGGGATAGTAAAACAAGTTAGATTGGGTATAGTTTCTGGGCTTATTATAGTGAGCGCTATATTGTTGTCGGGCTGCAATGTTGATGGTATCAATTTGCCTGATGCCGCGGCTTTTAATGGGTATAACCCAGCGCCGGCTGCATCGCATTCTCCTCACGGCGCTTGGTCTCGCGGCTACTTTTGTCCCCCGGGTCAGGCCAAGAAAGGTAATTGCTAATTTACTTATTACCGACATTCCAAGGATCCGTCTTTTTTGATAACTCTTCGTTAAAAATGCGTTTTAAATGCTCATTTACTT
>VFKI01000071.1 GCA_009885665.1 Gammaproteobacteria bacterium | reverse complement strand
GTAGGATTCTTCGCGCATAATGTTCACTAAAGAGGGTGATTTTTGAGCCATGCCGAAATTTGGATTAAAAAACATGCTTTCTCCTTAACTTCTGGTAGTTCTTGGACTTGGTATCGGATATTTTGATTCGCGGCGAATTTCGCCAGTTTCGCACGGTGTTCAGATTGATTGTAAATAATCTCGTTAATTTATCAAAAGTAGCCTCTTCATTTATGTTGCTGAATAATATGTCAAAGGCCATATTTTTTATTGCATTGAATGAAACAGCGTGGTTAATAGTTTTTCTTGGCTGGTTAACATCATCATTTTTGTATCCGGTAAATCTCCCGCACCTACACAACTAAATTAATTTGTGGCATAGTGCGATTTTTCACGGTACGGAGAAATTACATGAAGCGGGAGAAAGCGAAACAGGCAAAGCAAGAATACTGGAGCCAGCACAATTAACAATGGCAAGCGAGCGGATTGACTCAGGGCGATTATTGCAAGCAACAAGGATTGAAGCTCGGCACATTTGTGCATTGGCGCCAAGAATTTAAAAATATGGCTGAACCAGCTACCTTTGTAAAATTAAAAACAAAACGCTTGGTGGCGGCAGAACCAAATAACTTTTTGTCAATACAAGTAAAAACGCCAACAGGGATGGCGCTTAATTTACCAGCTAATCTTGGCATTGAAAAAATTGTAGCACTGATACGCGCGCTGGGAGGCATAGATGCTTAAGCCACGTCGAGGTGCCAACATTTATGTGAGCCTTGAGTCCACTGACATGGCGGGACATTAAGCTTCGTGCACCCACTTTACACTTCGATAGCAAAAATTAGTCAAAAATCAATAATTTGCGTATGCTAAAACATTGCCAAAAAACACTTGGCTTTGGTAGGAAGAGGAAGATTAACGTCGAGCGGTTATCGTAGTACAAGACATAACCAATTTTTCCCCTGTTTTTCGATATATTCGCGATAATTCATATTATCAATATAAAAATATTGCACAAACAAGTTGCTAATACCGTTTTTACAACAGGTGAATTTCAGCTTTCGAAAGACACTTTTAAATTAGCGATTAATAGCCGCATTCTGCACGCATGCAATTTGTGAGATTTTGGTTAAATTTTGCTATAGAAGTGTAAAGTGGGTGCACGAGTCTTAATGTCCCGCCTACAGTAGCTGTTATGGCTGATGCCACTATTGGGCCTACGCCAGGAATTTTCTGGATTTCGCGGCATACATCGCTTTGGTTGGCCAAGACTTCAATCTGCCTGTCATATTTTTTGACGGTAACATCAAAATGTTTGAATGTTTCGTGCATATCATTTATTAGGGCGAGTAAAATACTGCTGATTTTATCTTTGTAATTCTCAATTATTTGTAAGCGATCCATAAACCCCATGATTTAATTCTTACTTTCAATGTGAAATAGTACTCCTCCCCAGCAAATGCGGAGGCGTAATAATGAGCGTCACAACTATCAACCATAGGGAAATTAAAGATATAAAGCATCAAGAGAATGGTTCTTGGTGGGATGAGCGCATTGCTGCATGGGAGGCAGGTAATCTTTCAATGGCAGCATTTTGCAAATTAAATAAAATATCCTATAACAAATTCACCTACCAACAAATGAAAAGAAAAAAACGGATTGCGCCAGAGGGTAAGCCAACATCCCCGATGCTGGTAGCTATTAAGCTCAAAGACGATGAAGATAAAGGCCATAATACACATTGCATAGTGAAAGAAGTCAGCCAAAAAGTGTTGTGCACATTGATGCTTGGTAATGGCATGCAATTACTAGTGCATGATTGCATGGCGGTTAGGGCTATTCTTGATGGATGCAGCGCTCATGCTCGTGGCATTTAATGCACAGGTGTGGATGTATCCACAACCAATTGATTTCAGAAAGCAAATGGATGGGCTTATTACATTAGTGGCCGATCACCTTGGCCTGAGCCCGACTTCTGGCCAGGTGTTTTTATTTCGCAATCGGCGCCAAGACCGAATAAAGATATTATGGTGGGATCGAAATGGTTTTTGGTTTTGTTATCGCCGCCTGGAGAAGGGAAATTTTATTTTCCCACCCATTAATGACGCAGCTGTTGAATTGACGCGCGATCAGTTGAGCTGGCTTCTTTCTGGAATAGATTGCATGAAGCAGTTGCATTTTCCCGAATCTGCGCCGACTAATTTTTTTTAAAAAAGTTTATTTATGCTTATTTTTATATTATAATTAGTTATTGTTTATAATTGGTAATTCAAATGAGTCAGCTAGAAACAGTGGAAGAATACGCTTCTTTGTGCCAATCATTGTTAGCGAAGAATCAGCTTCTTGAGGCGCGCTGTGAACAATATCAGCAAGCCTACCGCCAAATGTATGACATGTTTCAAGAGTTGCGCCGCTGGCGCTTTGGCAAAAAATCCGAACGATTTGTTGATGATGGAAAGCATCAGCTTCTTTTGTTTCCAAACGAAACTGTTCCGCCATTTAATGAAGATACCCCAGAAGAAACAATTGTTTCCAGCCATAAGCGTTCAAATAAAAAGAAATCAGCTCGCGAGGCTGTTCGTCGCATTGAAGTTATTCCCGTTGATGAAAGTCAGAAAGTATGTAGCTGCGGCAGCTGTAAAAATGTCATTCGCTATGAAACAAAAGAACTTTTAAATTACCAGCCAGCTATATTTGAAATCATTGAGCAACGCCGCGAAGTTGTTGCCTGCCCTAAAGGCTGCGATGGCTCTATTATAACGGCGCCTACGCCACCCCATGTTCTACCAAAAACAGGCGCCACTGAATCGCTGCTTTCTTTTATTATCACTAGCAAGCACGAAGATCGTCAACCGCTCTATCATCTAGAAAAAATGCTGGCTGAGCGACACGGCATTCGTTGCCCACGCCAAACCATGGCGCGCTGGGCAATCGACTTAGCGCAACCGTTGCAACCCATATGCAATCTTATGAGGGATGAAATAATTAGCTATGATGTAGCTGCTTGCGATGCGACAACCCTACAAGTGCTTAATGAGCCTGGGCGAGCACCTGAAACAAAATCATACATCTACTGTATGCGTGGTGGCCCGCCTGAAAATGCCGTCATTTGCTATGAATATAATGACCGTGAACATAAATCCTTTACGCGAAGTCTGTTTGAAGGGTTTTCAGGCTATTTGCATGTCGATGCAAGCAATGTCTTTGATGATATGGGCAACAACGTTGCGCTTGTTTATTGCAACACGCATGCGCGGCGTAAATTTGAACCTATTGCTAAAGCCGCTAAAAAAAATGGCCTCGCAAAAGAAGCAATGCGATTTTACAAAGAAATCTATCGTATTGAGCGTGACGCCAAAAATCGCAGCCTAACGCCAGAGCAGCGCTATACGCTTCGGCAAGAAAAAATCAAGCCGCTGCTTGAAAAGTTCAAGGTATGGCTTGGAAGCATTCAGCCTACTGTGATGCCAAAATCTCCTTTAGCTTGCGCCATTAATTATGTTTTAAGCCGTTGGGATGGAATGATACGATTTATTAACGATGGGCGCCTTGAAGCTGACAATAATCTTACTGAGCAAAAAATAAAGCCTATTGTGATCGCGCGAAAAAACTTTATGTTCGCTTCGTCTGTTGCTGGCGCCAAAGCGCTATGCACACACTTTACGTTGCAGCAAACAGCAAAGATTCATAACCTCGATCCATATCATTATTATTGCGTATTATTAAAGAACATACCCTATTGCAAGACCGTCGAAGATTACGAAAAGCTCTTGCCATGGAATATACGCTCACACTTCCCAGAGCTAACACATTATCCCAAGCCTTCATAGAATATAACAGCATGGGGTTGCTGGATCGCTTACAAAATACTGCTGATTTTATCTTTGTAATTCTCAATTATTTTATGAAGCTTACTTCGGATGTTCGATATTCCCTGTGGGATAACTACACCATACTCATACAACAATCCTCTGATTTGATTGGCCTGTGCCGTACGGCCTTTGACCGCCATTTCTCGTGCACGGTGAATGCTTAGAATATCCTGTTGTTCTACAGATTTGACTGCTACAAAACGCATCTCAGGCCGTGTACAGGCTTCTGCAATAGCCTCAGCATCGTTACGATCGTTTTTATTTGATTTTACATAGGGTTTGACGAATTTTGGTGCAATTAGCCTCACATCATGACCATACTGCCGGAATAATCTTCCCCAGTAATGTGCACTGCCACAGGCTTCCATGGCAACAACGCCTGGCTGTTGTTTCAGCATAAAATCTTGAAATTTTTCGCGGCTTAGCTTTTTATTGGAGAGACACTTGCCAGTGCGATTCATCACGCAGACCTGAAAACAATCGAGGAGGCAGGGAAGTGCGAAGCACGAGCTGACGAGCCCCCAGTAGGTCACGCTTCGCGTGACCGTCAGCCATTGTGGAAGCATGCCACGCTCGTTGTGGCGCGCGGACGCAGGGCGGCTGGGGCATAAATATATTGTGTCGCGTTAAGTTTTCGCCAGCTGCGGACAGGG
>VFKI01000040.1 GCA_009885665.1 Gammaproteobacteria bacterium | reverse complement strand
GCCGGATTTCAAGCTACATTCAGACAATGGCGAACAAAGGGTATAATCCGTTGATCGCAATTCAGATGGCTCTCGCCGGAAAATTTATTTGAGGGGTGTGAGCAGTTACCAATTTTTTTGGTTTTTGGAAGCCCGGTTATGGTTTTATTAAGCAAATCGAAAACTTTATACCATGTTTTTGGAACCTCTACAGAAATACCATTGTAAAAAACGTTACTAATTTGCTGGCAAAATTCACTTCTTTGCTCGAGAAACGTACCGCTTTCTATACCTGTCGCATGAAAGAATGCACATTTTTTAAATGAAAAAAAGTTCTTTATGAGAAAAGTTTTCCCGACTCGCCTTCTTCCATAAACCGCCATAAACTCAGATCTTGAAGAGTTAAAAAATTTCTTCAAAATCTCCTCTTCTTCACTTCGTATTACCTGCTTAGGCATAACAAACTTCCAGCTTAACCGGCCAAACATAAGAATATTATACTCGGCCGCTTAAGTCAACAACGTCTCATTAACCGGCCGGGTATAACGCATTTATACCCGGCCGGTTAAAAGTATTCATCGGGGTTATCGCCTTATGTCTGATAGGTTTTCAGCACACGAAGCAGGGCAAAACTTAAGATACAGCTCAAAAGCACAGCGGTTCAACTCCTTCACATTGGGCGGCGGCCATCTAAAAGTATTCGCCATGCTTCACAAGCCCCCTGTTATTTTCTGGCTTGCGATTACGCGCAAATTAATACAAAAACCTCAATAATTAACTATAGCTTCTGAAAACCCCAGCCTCTCTCGTATTGCTTTATATAGTACAACCGGCGCATCATTACCAACATTACTCAGAATGATAATTGTATATTTATCATTAGGTGGCATCGCGAAAAATGCTGATGCACCCGCTGTCCCGCCCGTACGGCCAACAAGGAAGGGGCTATTCCAAACAGAAAAATCATAGCTGCTCCATGCACTGGCAAATCCGTCAACTAATTTTTCGACTGATAAATTCGCAAGCCCCTAATCAATAATCGATTTTTCCTGGTCATGCTATTGATCCTCAGCTTCCTCTGTGCTAGCCTGTGCGCGATTTTATCTCTGGAGCTACTTACTTGGACAGTCATAGTTTTAATCAAACAACCACACACACCCGACTGACACGGTAGCCGACGCCCCCAACGTTGCGCCGCCTTGCCAGTCACATTGGCGGGCGCGACGAAATACTTACTTTCTTCGCACCTCCCTTATATTTCAAATCTTGCACTGTGCAGGTTTACCTGCACGCGCTTAAAAATATCCGGAGGCGATATGCATTTTTCTTTTATTAAATTTTTCACATCAGGCAATAACACAGCAGCAATTACTGATCCATCACCCCCCCCCCTTACCACCGGTAAAGCTAGACAGACACGCCAGGAAGCTGTTGCCAAATCTTACGGCAATTGGCTACATGAATTAGCCCGTCGTCCGCAGAATGAATTATTAACATCGCTGAATACCACAACAGATGGCATTACCCACCATGAAGCCACTGTTCGCCGTGAAACCCATGGTAAAAATGTGATCGCGGCAGATAAAGCCCAGCGCTGGTGGTATAAGCTCTGGAGCGCGTACTACACACCATTTAATTTATTATTATCCGCTCTATCACTGACATCATTCCTAACCGATGATATGAAATCAACGATTGTCATTGGCTCCATGGTGGTCATCGCGACACTCATGCGTTTTGTCCAGGATATCCGTTCAACTCAGGCAATGCATGAGTTAAGCCGTTTAGTCTGTAATATGGCAACGGTGATTCGCCCTGATACGGGCTGTATGGAAGTCGCAGTCAGCGAATTAGTGCCTGGTGATATAATAAAATTATCTGCCGGCGATCAGATACCTGCAGATGCACGCTTGATTTCTGCCAAAAATCTTTGCATCAATCAAGCGACGCTAACTGGTGAAGCCCATCCAGCCGAAAAACTGGCGCGCATTCCAGCCAGCACTATCCAAAACCCTTTTGATTTAGATAATATGGTATTCATGGGTACCAGCGTCATCAGTGGCAGTGCGATTGCGGTAATCGTCAGTACCGGTGATATCACATGGCTTGGTGCAATTGCCAAAAAAATTACCACGCATGATGCAGCACCAACCGCATTTCAAATGGGCGTTAACAAAGTCAGCTGGTTACTCATCCGCTTCATGTTAGTCATGGTTCCAACGGTCATGCTGATCAATGGCTTAACCAAAGGCAATTGGATGGATGCGGCATTATTTGCTTTATCCGTGGCTGTTGGTCTGACACCTGAAATGTTACCCATGATTGTGACATCATCGCTAGCGCGCGGCGCCATAATATTGGCACGCCAGAAAGTCATTACCCGCCATCTAGATGCGATTCAAAATTTTGGCGCCATGGATATTCTGTGTACTGATAAAACCGGCACATTGACGGAAGATCATATCGTACTTGCCAGTCATACGGATGCATTTGGCCTGTCAAATGATGAAACGCTGCGCCTTGCGGCCGTTAATAGTCATTATCAAACTGGCTTAAAGAATTCTCTCGATAATGCCGTATTGCAGGCAGCCGCGCAAATGGAACAGCGGATAGATTTTACTGAATTTTATAAGACAGATGAAATTCCATTTGATTTTAACCGTCGCCGCATGTCAGTAATTGTAGAAAAATCAGGCCAGCAGCAATTAATCTGCAAAGGGGCACTGGAGGAAATTCTATCTGCATGTACGCTGGTCAAACGTGACGACAGCATTGAAGCGCTTAATGCTAAAACGTTGCGCCAGATACGCACACTGACAGACAGCTATAGTCAAAAAGGCTGGCGTACACTTGCTGTTGCTACGTGCCAGTTCACAATCAATCCGCATGATATGGAATTTGGGGTTGCCGATGAAAGCCGTATGACGCTGATGGGTTTGCTGACGTTTTTTGATCCACCCAAGACCAGCAGTGCAGCTGCGATCAAAGCATTACAAAGTGGTGGCGTAGATGTCAAAGTCCTGACAGGGGACAATGAACGCATTACGCTACATGTCTGCCAGTCAATTGGCCTGCCAGTGAAAAATGTTTTGCTGGGCGCGGATATTGCTGAGATGAGCGATGCTGATCTGGCAGCTGCTGCAAAACATACCACCGTATTTGCACGCCTAACGCCGACTGACAAGGAACGCATCGTGCAAGTGTTGCGTGATGCAAAACATGTAGTCGGTTTTTTAGGCGATGGTATCAATGATGCACCGGCATTGCGCGCTGCGGATATTGGTATCTCGGTGAATACCGCTGCCGATATTGCGCGTGATTCAGCAGATCTCGTATTGCTTGAAAAAGATCTGGGTGTGCTGGAAACTGGCATGCGCGAAGGCCGGCGTACATTTGCTAATATGCTGAAATATATTAAACTCACTGCCAGTTCTAATTTCGGCAATGTATTTTCGGTATTGGCTGCCAGTGCATTTATTCCGTTCATCCCCATGTTACCGTTGCAAATGCTATTGCAAAATATGCTGTATGATATTTCCCAGACGGTCATGCCATTCGATAACGTGGATGCAGAAACCTTGAAAAAACCATCGAAATGGAATCCGCGTGAACTGGGCTGGTTTATGGTATTTTTTGGCCCCATCAGCTCAATCTTTGATATCGTCATGTTTGTACTGCTCTGGTTTGGTTTCGGCGCAAACTCTAGTGCACGCGCCACGCTGTTTCATTCAGGTTGGTTTGTCGAAGGCTTGCTGTCACAAACCCTGATCGTGCACATGCTACGGACACGTAAAATTCCATTTCTGCAAAGCACGGCTGCCAAACCTTTGCTGATTATGGCAGGTCTTGTCACTGTAATTGGTTTAGTGCTGCCTATGAGCCCATTCGCTGGCTATTTTGGTTTACAGGCATTACCCATGATTTATTTCCCTTGCCTGCTTACGGTTTTAGTCGCGTACGCTGCTTTAACTCAAGGGTTAAAAGACTTTTATGCCCGCCGGTTTGGCTGGTGTTAATTAAAAATCAAGCAGCGCGCGGACAATGCCGCGCGCTGTGCAATCGGCATGTCGCAGAATTTTACGGAATTAGCCTAAGCACATTTTTTGCCGTTAATTCCATTTAATCTAATCAAATTAATCTATGAGCAATACCCCCTCAAAGAGTTTTAAAAAACTCTGCGGAGGGGTTCTCTTTGATTTTTTCACACACTAAACATTAAAGAGAATGATCTGTCGCACAAATTTCTTGGCTGAAAAAATGCATACCAGCAGGGCTTCGCTTGACAGATTACTTGATCCTGAGAATACATCTATAACACTGCATACGCTTGTCAGAGCAGCTCATGTTGCTGGGAAAAAACGTAACCATTCAGCACAATCTTCGAAAAACACCAGTGAGGCCAGGTGCAACCTGACTTTACGCGATGGGGGATTCTTAAGGGGGAGAATCGCGATTCTCCCCCTTAAGTGGCGTGACGAGGGCTTCGCCCGAGTAGCCATCTGAATAGTTACGAAAAAACTACATATTAAACGCGGGCTCAACGAAAATACCAATGGCTTGATTCGCCAATACTTGAAAAAAGGAGCTGATTTCAGTGATGTTACAGATGCCGGCCTTACATTGATTGCCGAAAAGCT
>VFKI01000027.1 GCA_009885665.1 Gammaproteobacteria bacterium | reverse complement strand
CGCTTTTTCATCAATTTTTCACAAAACCTTGGCTCAAATCTGGCCGTTTTCTGCAAAATGCAGCCCCAGCTGAATAGTTACAGTGTTTCATTACGCATCTTGAAGTGCGAACGGTATATCAAGCTTCGCCGCACGATTCATTAATAAAGCATCAACCAATACTAATGCACACATCGCATCCACAACCGGCACCGCACGAATGGCAACACAGGGGTCATGGCGCGAGCCGGGAGGTAAAACAAATTCAGCTGCAGCGCCTGCTATATCAACGCTGGACTGGGGTTGCTGAATACTGGACGGTGGTTTAAATGCAACGCAACCCAGTAAGGGCATGCCCGTTGAAATGCCGGCGAGGGTGCCGCCAGCGTGGTTGGTGCGCGTTTGAATAACATTGTTTTTTGCAGTAAATAAATCATTGTGCGCGGAACCGGTCATGTGCGCTGCCCTAAAACCTTCGCCGATTTCAAAGCCTTTACTGGCGGGTATGCTCAACATAGCGCGTGCGAGATTGGCTTCTAGTTTTTCATAAACGGGATCGCCTAAGCCGACCGGTAGACCGTGTGCAGTAAACGCCACAATGCCGCCCAGTGAATCGCCTGCCGCCATCGCTGCTTGAATAGCGGCTTGCATGTTTTGTGCGGCAGCTGCATCAGGACAAAATAGGTCATTTTGTAATGTGGCGCGTTCGATTTGTGTGATATCCATATCGATATTGAGTTGTGTTGCGTTAACATCGCCAACAGCCGTCAACCATGCGCATGTTTGGATATTAAAATGCAACAGTATTTTTTTGGCAACCGCACCAGCGGCAACGCGACACGCTGTTTCACGCGCTGAGGCGCGTCCGCCACCACGATAATCATAAATGCCGTATTTTTCAGTATAAGTAAATGTGGCATGACCTGGGCGCAAGATGTTTTTGATGGGTTCGTATTTACTTGAATCCGCATCTTTATTAAAAATAATAATGGAAATCGGGGCGCCGGTGGTTTTTCCGTTAAAAACGCCGGAATAAATTTCAGCGATATCGGCTTCTTGGCGTGGCGTGGTGTAAGGCGTTTTCCCAGGGGCGCGTCGTGCTAGCGCGGCATTGATGTCATCTGTATTTAATGGTAACCCAGCGGGGCAGCCATCGATGACGACACCAATTGCCTTACCATGTGATTCACCCCAACTGGTGAGGCGAAATAAATTACCGAATGCGTTACTGGCCATGATGCGTCGTTACTCCTGCATTTTTATGGTATTTGCGACGCGGCACAGGATGGGAACCATCTTTGCAAACTGCGATAAAGAAATTGTTTGCTGGGCATCTGAAATGGCTTTATCGGGCTCTGGGTGTATCTCAACCATAATGCCATCCGCGCCTGCCGCAACGGCGGCATAGGCCATGGGTGGCACGGCATAGCGTAAACCTGTGCCATGACTGGGATCGACGATCACCGGTAAATGACTTAATTCATGCAAAATGGGAATGGCCGCGATATCCAGCGTATTGCGCGCATAGGTTTCAAACGTACGGATGCCGCGTTCACATAAAATGACATTCGGGTTGCCTGTTTGTAAAATATATTCTGCTGCCATCAAAAATTCACTATAAGTCGCCGAAAGGCCGCGCTTTAATAAGATGGGTTTACCCGCTTTGCCAACGTGTTTGAGTAAACTGAAATTTTGCATATTGCGCGCGCCAATTTGAATGATGTCGACATAATGTGCAACTAAGTCAATTTCTTGCGTATCCATCACTTCAGACACGCTTAATAAATTATATTTTTTCGCCGCGGCTTGTATATATTTCAAGCCAGTTTCGCCGAGTCCTTGGAAATCATAAGGCGAAGTGCGCGGCTTGAAAGCGCCGCCGCGCAATATGGTTGCCCCCGCAGCGGCCACAGCTTCTGCTGTTTGATACATTTGCGTTTCAGATTCGATTGAGCAAGGGCCTGCTATAATCGTCAATGACTCGCCACCAATGGTATGCTGACCAATTTTTATCATGGTGCGTTCTTTTTTATAAACGCTGCTGGCTAATTTGAATTTATCGGTGAGCAGCATGTTTTATGACTCATGTTGGCAATCTTCAATAAAATAGGCTGGATCTTTGGCTTCGACCAATGCTTCACTGACGAAAACGGCATCAAAGCCAGCGCGATAATAATTGCGCGCCACGACGGACTTTTGAATGCCTGACTGGGCGATTTTTAAGATAGATTTTGGGATGTGTTCAACCAAGCGTAGTGAGCGTTCGAGGTCTATGGTTTCATCCATTAAATTGCGATTATTGATGGCAATCATTTTAGCATCGTTGCGTAACGCAATTTCTATATCTGCTTCAGAATAGACTTCAACAACAACGTCAATGCCCATTGCTTTAGCGCGCTGCATGATATGTGCAGTATGGTCGCCGAGTAGGGCGGCAATGACAAGTATGGCGTCAGCACCCGCTAAAATACTTTCGGCGATTTGGATTTCGTCGAGGATGAAATCATTGCGCAAGACAGGCGTAGCGTGTGACTGTATGGTACTGGCCACTAAGCGTAAATCGGCCATGCTGCCGCCAGAAGATAGTTCGTCAGTCAAGATTGAGATGGCATTGATGCCGCTTTCAATATAGTGTTTGGCTTGTAGGGCGGGATCCAAGATTTGGACTAATAAACCACGATCGGCAGCCTGGCGTTTGATTTCGGCAATGACAGATAATTGTGGTTGGCGCAGGGCTGCGGCAAAATCTTTGCGCGGCGCGCGTATTACTGTGCCACGCAATAATGGGTTTAATGCATGGGTGAGCTCATGACGTAATTGTTCGCGTAAGGCGGCAACTTCAATTTGTTTTTGCTGGATAATGCGATCAAGTTGGAAGGTCATTGCAGTATGTCCTACATGAAATATCTAACGCTATGGGCGCATGGCGCTAAGCGAATATTCTGTTATTGCTCAGGTGCGTATTTCTATCACTGAGGTTGCTTATTGCCGACATTCCAAGGATCCGTCTTTTTTGATAACTCTTCGTTAAAAATGCGTTTTAAATGCTCATTTACTTGCGTGTAAACTGCGCTTTAAAACGCATTTTTGCCTCGAT
>VFKI01000171.1 GCA_009885665.1 Gammaproteobacteria bacterium | reverse complement strand
TTTACTTGCGTGTAAACTGCGCTTTAAAACCCATTTTTGCCTCGATTTATACAAAAAATACAGATCCTTGGAATGCCGGCTGGAGGCTCGCCCTGGCGGGCGCACTGTGTGCGACAAAAACGGCTTTCCTGCCGTTTTTTCCCCTTCTGACAACTCCCCCATCGCTACCCGCTACCCTAGTTTATATAGGAGATACGTTAAATCTGATTCACCGCTGGGCGCTAGCTGTCCAACTTATTGCGTGCACATTCCTTAAGAATCCTCCGTCGCAAAAAGTCAGTTGCTGCTGGCCTCGCGGGTGTTTTTTGGAGATCGTGCTGAATGGTGCCGATGATCACTATAACTAACTTAACTTAAGGCCGGCTTAACTACGCTGGCGCCGCGATGCGACGCCAAGCTGTTCTTTTATGCCATTTCCACCATTTCAAAATCTTCTTTCGTTGCGCCGCATTCTGGGCATTGCCACGTCAACGGGACATCATCCCAGCATGTGCCAGCAGGAATACCATCTTCAGGCCAGCCGTGTTCTTCATCGTAAATATAGCCACACAATAGACACATATAGCGTTTGTAAGCCATACCGTTTTTACTCCTCTTCAAATGGGCGGTTATGGTATCATATTCGTCAGTTAAAAAAGGAGCTTATATGCAAGCCTCGACCGAACTTTATCACCAAGCGCAGCGTTATATTCCGGGTGGCGTGAATTCGCCAGTACGCGCTTTTCGTGGCGTTGGCGGTGAGCCGATTTTTATGCAATCCGCCGCGGGTAGCCGTATTACAGATGCGGATGGTCACGAATATATCGACTATGTTGGCTCTTGGGGGCCCATGATTGCGGGTCATAGTCATCCAGCGGTGCTTAAAGCGGTCACAACAGTGGCGACGAAAGGCTTGAGTTTCGGTGCGCCGATTGCAGCTGAAATCGTGCTGGCTGCAAAAATTTGTCAATTAATGCCATCGATTGAACAAATTCGCATGGTGAACTCCGGCACCGAAGCCACGATGACCGCCATCCGTCTCGCGCGCGGTTTCACACAGCGTAATAAAATTATTAAATTTGCCGGTTGTTATCATGGCCATGTTGACGCTTTATTGGTTGAAGCAGGGTCGGGCGCGCTGACATTGGGTATTCCGGGTTCTGCGGGGGTGCCAGAAGCCGTGGTGAAAGATACGTTGGTGGCAGATTTCAATGATTTGAACTCAGTGCAAGCTTTATTTGCGGCATATGGCGATGATATTGCGGCGGTGATTGTCGAGCCCGTCGCGGGTAATATGAACTGCGTGTTGCCTGTGGCAGGTTTTTTGGCAGGCTTACGTCAACTATGCGATCAATATAACGCCATATTAATATTTGACGAAGTCATGACGGGTTTCCGTGTGGGCTTGGGTGGCGCGCAAGCGTTATATAATATCAAACCGGATTTGACGACGCTTGGCAAAGTGATTGGCGGCGGTTTGCCGGTGGGTGCCTGTGGCGGTCGCGCCGATATCATGCAGTGTCTCGCGCCATTAGGCAGCGTTTATCAAGCGGGTACGTTGTCAGGCAATCCGTTGGCGATGGCGGCGGGGTTGGCAACGTTAGAATTGGTATGTGCGCCGCAATTTTATACGCGCCTTGCCGCCACTACGCAATTGCTGACCCAAGGCTTACAGGAGGCGGCGCAAAATATGGGCGTGGCGTTGCAAACCGTAGCCGTTGGCGGCATGTTCGGTATTTTCTTTACTGACGGGGGTGCGCCGCAAACGTTTGCGGCGGTCAAACAGTGTGATGTAGCGCGGTTCCGTGCATTTTTTCATGCCATGCTGCAACAAGGTATGTATTTTGCGCCATCCGCATTTGAAGCAGGCTTTGTGTCGGCTGCGCATACTGAAAGTGATATTCAGCAAACGATTGCGGCAGCCGCAACGGTTTTCAAACAGGCCTGACCACAGCTAATACGATGATCACGATGAGGAATAGGACAGGGACTTCGTTGAGCCAGCGGTAATAAATATGGCTATGACGATTGTTATCGCATTTGAAGCGGCGCAGCAGTATGCCTAAGTAAAAGTGATAGATTATCAGTAAACCAACCAATGCTAACTTGATATGCATCCAGAGTTGGCCGAGATAAAGAGCGGGGTTGAGTGAAATCAGCCAGGCGCCAAATAGCAAGGTGAGCAGCATGCCGGGGGTGGTGATGGCATAATACAGTTTGCGTTCCATCACTTTGAAACGTTCATTGCTGACAGCATCTTTTGTTTGGGCGTGATAAACAAACAGCCGCGGCAGATAAAATAGCCCGGCAAACCAAGTGACCATGAAGATAAGGTGGAAGGCTTTGACCCATAACATGAATATCGTTCCTGCGTAGCGGTTGAATATTTCCTTATACTGATAGTATCGATATGTAGCGGAGAAAACAATGCATGACATGACACACGCTCCCGTACAATTAACGGCGGCAGCGGCCAATAAAGTTTTTTCGCTGATGTGCGAAGAGGAAAATTTTGCGTTGAAGTTGCGGGTATATGTGACGGGCGGCGGTTGTTCGGGTTTTCAATATGGTTTTGCGTTTGAAGAGCAGATTGGCGAAGAAGATACGGTGGTGACGCGAGCGGTTGAAAAGGGTGAAGCCGAGGAAGTTGAGGAAGAGGCGGGTGAAGGCGGCGGCAGCGGTGAAGTGAGTTTATTGGTGGATGCTATCAGCTTGCAATATTTGCTGGGTGCGGAAATTGATTATCGTGAAGATATTGAAGGTGAACAATTTATTATCCGTAATCCGAATGCAAAGACCACATGTGGCTGTGGCTCATCGTTTTCGACATAGAGAATAAATTCTTATGAAATTACCGACGACGACATTTTCTTTTATTTTGTATTTTGTGCGCCAGCAATGGCTGCGTTTTGCGGTGATTATTTTGTGTTTTATATTATGGGCGGTCAGCGACGCCGTTTTTCCTTATTTTCTCAAAAAATTAATTGATGTTGTACAAGCATTTAAAGGCGATGCACCGGGTATTTACGCTGCCGCGGCGCAGCCGTTGATTTTGCTGATGTTATTTTGGTTGGGTGCGGAAGTGTGTATGCGTATTCAAGGCATTATGCAGATTTATACTTTCCCGCGTTTTCGTGCCAATATCCGTGAAGCCGTATTTGATTATGTTAAATCGCATTCGCATGATTTTTTCTCCAGTCAATTTTCTGGTAATATCGCACAAAAACTGGCGGACTTACCGAAAAGTTGTCAATCTATTATGGAAGTCATTTGCCTGCAATTTGCAACCGCATTAGCAGGCGCGCTTATTGTATTAGTGATGATGTGGTTCACGCGGCCGATCTTTGCAGTCATTGTTGCGGTATGGTTGTTTTTGCATCTGGGCGTCAACATTATTTTTCTGCGCTATGGCAATGATTTGTGGGAAGTGCATTCCAGTGCGGTCACCCAGCTCAGTGGCAAAATTATCGATGTATTCACCAATATGTTGAATGTGCGCTTGTTTGCGCGCGGTGATTATGAAAGCCGTTATTTGGCGCGCTTTCAGCGTCAAGAAATGGCGCGCGCTAAAAAGGCGATGTGGTTATCGGAAGTCATGCGTATTGCGCTTGGGTTGAATGGCTTATTTCTGATTTTTGGCGTGTTATTTGCATTATTGTATGGCTGGACGCATGGTTGGGTGACGATTGGTGATTTCACTCAAGTATCGATGCAAGTATTTTGGTTGTTGGGTTGGATTTGGTATATCACTTTTCAATTATCTGTTTTTACACGCGAAGTTGGCGTGACAGGGGATGCGTTGGGATTGGTGCGTAAGGCGCATGATTTAACCGATAAAAAAGGCGCTAAACCGATTGTGATGCGGCGCGGTGAAATTCAATTCGAAAATGTGTGTTTTAGTTATCCGCGTAATAAGCGCGCGGTGTTTCGTCATCTCAGTATTACGATTCATCCAGGCGAAAAAGTCGGCTTGGTCGGTTCATCGGGCTCGGGTAAGTCAACTTTTGTCAATTTGGTATTACGTTTTTATGATATTCAAAGCGGCCGTATTTTGATTGACGGCCAAGATATTGCCACTGTGACGCAAGATTCATTACGTGCACAAATTGCGATGATTCCGCAAGATCCTGCGTTATTCCATCGTACGCTTATGGAAAACATTCGCTATGGTCGTCTTGATGCCACAGACGAAGAAGTATTTGAAGCCTCTAAGCTGTCGCATTGTCACGAATTTATTGAAAAAATTGAGGGAAAATATCATTCTCTCGTGGGTGAACGGGGTTTACTGTTGTCTGGTGGGCAGCGGCAACGCATCGCGATTGCGCGCGCAGTATTGAAAAATGCGCCTATTCTGATGTTGGATGAAGCGACATCAGCGCTAGATTCAGGGACAGAAAGAATGATTCAAGAAAGTTTACAAACCCTTATGCAAAATCGCACGACGATTGTGGTGGCGCATCGTCTGTCGACGTTGGCGGATATGGATAGAATTCTGGTATTTCATAAGGGTGAGATTGTTGAAGAAGGCACCCATGAAACATTGCTGGCGAAAGAGGGCGGGTATTTTGCTACGCTGTGGAGTATGCAAGCCGACGGTTTCTTGCCGGGAGATGAGGAAGAAGCGGATGAGGATGCGGATGCGGTGTAAGGTGCAATTGTGCTATCTCGCTTTAGGCCCTGCGCATAAATAACCAGGGCTCACGCATTAAAAGATAGACATTGATCAAGACAACGCTCAAATAATGCCGGAGTTGATGTTGTCCTGCCCTTGGGAAAGAAGAAAGCGCGGCGCCTGTTTCC
>VFKI01000191.1 GCA_009885665.1 Gammaproteobacteria bacterium | reverse complement strand
AAACCTCGAAATACTTCAGTATTCCTGCGATTTTTCTTCTTCCGGTACGCTTATATCTGACACCACGCTGGGCGCAATCTGTCAAAGTTATTTATGCGCAGAGCCTTATCTGAAAACCTATCCATTTGGCTGAAGCCAATACGCCTGCTATGATAGAGGCGTTATTGATAAACTAAGGAGTAAGTTATGCAACGCACACGAAAAATCGCCTTGTCCATTGCGGCTATCGTTGCCCTGACAACCCTGACATCGGCTTGCAGCGATTGGTCGCGTCAAGACACCGGCACAGCGGTTGGCGCAGTTGCTGGTGGTGTTGCTGGCAACATGTTTACCGGTGGCGGCACGGCTGGCACCTTAGTCGGCGCAGGCGCAGGGGCATTCGCTGGGCATGAGTTGGCGCGGTAACACTTTCACTGCGAGGTGCGCTACGCGCCTCGCAACCTATTCATCTCTGATAACTGACATTTAATGATGACCATGCTAACAATAGGCGCACCCGCCCCCGACTTTACCCTTGCTTCTGACACTGCGCCCACTGTATCGCTACAGGATTTTCGCGGTAAAAATGTCATCTTGTATTTTTATCCTAAAGACGACACGCCAGGCTGCACGCGCGAAGCCTGTGATTTTCGTGATAACGTCAATCATTTCACGGCAGCAAACACCGTAATTCTAGGCATTTCTAAAGATAAACCCACACGGCATCAAAAATTCCGCAGCAAATATCAACTGCCCTTTCCGTTGCTCTCTGATGAATCCGGTGATGTATGCAGCGCCTATGGTGTGATTAATAAAAAAAGTTTATTTGGCAACACGTTTCTAGGCATTCAACGTTCCACTTTTTTGATCGACCCGACGGGCGTCATCCGTGGCATATGGCGCAAAGTTAAAGTGAACGGTCATATTGAAGAAATTATCGCGACTTTACTACAAAAGATAGGGTAGGGGAACTGAGTACGCGGCAAACTGCATTGACAAGCGTCAGAGGGGGAGTGAGCGCAGTGTCCCACCTCCATCCCTGGAGGCTCGCGCTCCGGGCGCACTGTGTGCGACAAAAACGGCTTTCCTGCCGTTTTTTCCCCCTCTGACAACTCCCCCATCGCCAACATTTACCCTACTTTATGTAAGAGATACTTATCGCGACACTCAACCAACATCAACACAAAGGCATAACCCATGAAAACTGCAATTTCTCCCACCCGCGTTGAAAATTATCCCGAATGGTATCAACAAATCATCCGCGCGGCTGATTTAGCCGAAGTCTCGCCGGTGCGCGGCTGCATGACTATCAAACCTTGGGGCTATGCCTTATGGGAAAATATTCAACGCGAATTAGATGCGCAAATCAAAGCGCTGGGTCATAAAAATGTCTATTTTCCCATGCTCATTCCTGCCAGTTTTCTCGCCAAAGAAGCTGAACACGTCGAAGGCTTTGCCAAAGAATGCGCCGTCGTGACCCACACGCGCATGGTACGCGATGAAACGGGTAAAATGGTACCAGGCAGCCCGCTGGAAGAACCTTATATCATTCGCCCCACCTCCGAAACCATTATCGGCGAAGCCTATTCCCGCTGGATTCAATCCTATCGTGATTTACCCCTGCTACTCAATCAATGGGCCAACGTCATGCGCTGGGAAATGCGCACGCGCATGTTTTTGCGTACCTCAGAATTTTTATGGCAAGAAGGCCACACCGCACATGCCAATGCGACTGAGGCGCACGCGGAAGCCACAACTATACTGAATTTATATGCCAACTTTGCTGAAAACTGGCTCGCCATGCCGGTTATCCGCGGCGAAAAAACCGCTAGCGAACGTTTTCCCGGCGCAGTGAATACGTATTGCATTGAAGCCATGATGCAAGATAGAAAAGCCTTGCAAGCAGGCACCTCTCATTATCTCGGCCAAAATTTTGCGCGCGCATTTAATATTAAATTTTTAAATGCCAGTGGCGTAGAAGAATTGGCTTACACCACCTCATGGGGCGTGACAACGCGCTTGATTGGCGGACTCATTATGACCCACAGCGATGACGATGGCTTAGTGTTGCCACCGAAACTTGCGCCCACGCACATCGTTATTTTGCCTATCATTCACAAGGCAGAACAACGCAGCGCCATTATGGAATATTGCGATAAATTAGCGCATCAATTACGCGCCATTCATTGGCATGGTCGCAAACTCGAGGTTGAAATTGATAGCCGTGAACTGGGCGGTGGCGAAAAAGCCTGGAGTTGGGTGAAAAAAGGCGTACCCTTGCGATTGGAAATTGGCGGACGCGAATGCGAAGCCGGTAATGTGTCTGTATCACGACGCGATAAAACCTATCGAGAACGTAGCACCGTGCCTATCGATGCCTTGCTCGCTGATGTACCGCAAATATTAGATGCGATGCAAACAGGATTACACACCCGCGCACGCGACTTCCAAACCACTCACACGGTAGAAATAAATAATCAAACAGATTTTTATGATTTCTTTACCAACGGTGACGGCGGTTTTGCCAGTACGCATTGGAATGGTGATGCTAAAATTGAAGCAAAAATCAAAGCCGATTTAAATGTAACCATTCGCTGCCTGCCATTAACAGAGGATGCGCATGTGCGCGGCACGTGTCCGTTCAGCGGCGAGCACAGTGCGCAACGTGTTATATTTGCGAAAGCATATTGATTGAATGTGCGCTATTCCAATTTATTTATCTGAGATATTATTATGTCAATCATGGAAAACTGGCACGAAGAAAAACGTTCTGCTTGGCTCTACCGTATCATCGCTGAACGTGAAATTGATTTAACCCGCAAAACGATGTTTGCTGAATTGGCTGATAATGCTGAAAAGCAAGCCGCTTTATGGGAAAAAAAATGGCATGATACCTTTCCTGACGCTAACATGCCAAAATTTCGTCCTGAATTACGCGCCCATATCGTCGCGCATCTCGTAAAAATTTTTGGCACCAATCAACTACGTTTTATTTTATCCGCCATGAAAGTACGCGGCATGTCCGTTTATGCCGGCGTACCTTACAGTCATCCTGCCGCAACGCATTTAGAAAAACGCCATCGCGGCGTCGGCAATGCCGGTAATTTACGCGCCGCTGTATTCGGCATCAACGATGGCATGGTGTCCAACGTGAGCTTATTGGCGGGTCTCGCCGGTAGTGGCGCAAGTCATCACACTTTATTGATCGCAGGACTCGCCGGCTTGTTAGCTGGGGCTTGCTCGATGGCATCGGGTGAATATGTCTCTGTCCGCTCACAACGCGAATTTTTTGAATATCAAATCAGCCTCGAACAAGAAGAATTAAAATTATATCCTGAAGAAGAAGCCAGCGAATTAGCTTGCATTTATCGTGCGCGCGGCATGCCCGCCGATGCCGCACAAAAAATGGCCGACCTGGTGATCAGCAACCCAGACAGTGCATTGGATGTATTAGCGCGTGAAGAATTAGGTTTGGATCCCAACGACATGGCTTCTCCCAGCGGCGCCGCATTTTTTTCCTTTGTCGCATTTGCGTTAGGCGCGCTGTTACCGCTATTACCTTTTTTATTAACCACCAACAATTCACTGGGTTTATATAGCAGTCTCGGTGTAACAGCAATCGCTTTAACCGGCATTGGCGCCACGTTAAGTTTATTTACCAGCCGTAGCGCACTTTATAGTGGTTTGCGCATGTTATTGATTGGCGCACTCGCTGCGACAGTCACATTTTGGGCGGGGCACTGGTTAGGCGGCATTATCTAATAAAAAATAGTATCTATCCGGCATTCCAAGGATCTGTATTTTTTGTATAAATCGAGGCAAAAATGCGTTTTAAAGCGCAGTTTACACGCAAGTAAATGAGCATTTAAAACGCATTTTT
>VFKI01000051.1 GCA_009885665.1 Gammaproteobacteria bacterium | reverse complement strand
AGGTATAAGGCTGCGATGGGGTGGGTGTCGGGAGGGGAGAAGCGCAGCTCTCCCCTCATGACGCTCAGCTCATGCAGTTTGCCGTGCACTCAGTTCCTCTACCCTATCTTTTGTAATAGATATTAATTTAACATATTAATTGCGCACCCACATCATCGACAATTTCACCATAACGACCCGGCAACACTTCACGAATGCGCCCCGTGCGATTGATGACTAACGCCCACTGTGGATTTACTGCTCGATTAGCACAAAACCAAAATGTACCATTTTGTATATCGGGCCAACCGCTGGCAAAAAACGTCAATGCAACGCGACCACGTGGAAAAAAGCGGCTATGCAATACACCGTTATTCATAGCAAAATGAAAAACGTGTAGTATCTTGGCGGCGTCGCCTGTTGTTTGAATGATGAATCCCTGCTGCCACGCTCCGCCGCATGTCACTTGATTGGCACTTGGACATAACATGATACGTTCGTGACGCACAACCGCTTGCGTACGCGCAAAATGCATCGCACGCATAAGTTGCATACGCAGCGCCGCAGCGTGGCCGCGCTGTAAAAATTGATTGAAAGCGGGAATGGCGATTGCGCTGAGAATCGCCATGAGTATTAACGTGAGCAACAGCTCAAGCAAAGTGAAGGCGCGTGCGCCGCGCATTTCACATCCGCGGCCGCATATGCGGAAACAAAATCACATCGCGGATCGACGCCACATTGGCAAACAACATGACTAAACGATCAATACCGATGCCTTCACCCGCTGTCGGCGGCAGGCCATATTCCAGTGCGGTAATATAATCTTCATCATACGGCATCGCTTCTTCATCGCCCGCTTCTTTATCCGCCACTTGCGCCCGGAAACGTGCGGCTTGATCATCCGCATCATTTAATTCCGAAAAACCATTGGCAATTTCGCGGCCATTGATAAACAATTCAAATCTATCAGTAATAAAAGCATTTTCATCATTACGGCGCGCCAAAGGCGACACTTCTGCCGGATACGCGGTAATAAACGTCGGCTGTATTAAATGCTGCTCAGCGGTTTTTTCAAATATTTCCAACTGAATTTTGCCTAAGCCATAATTGGCATGCAATGGAATATCGAGCTTAGTCGCAAACTGCCGCAATATTTCTATCGAAGTTAAGTCGGCGGGTTTTAAATCGCGATTAAAACGCAACACCGCATCCGCCAACGTCATACGCACAAAAGGTTTGTCAAAATCAATCGTATTGCCTTGCGTCTCTATTGTTTTACGCCCCAATAAATTTTCGGCTAATTCGCCAAATAATGCTTCGGTCAAATCCATTAAATCATGATAATCCGCATACGCTTGATAAAATTCCAACATCGTAAATTCAGGATTATGTCGCGTTGACAAGCCTTCATTGCGAAAATTACGGTTGATTTCAAATACGCGCTCATAGCCGCCAACCACTAAACGCTTTAAATATAATTCAGGCGCAACGCGTAAATACAGCGGTATGTCCAAGGCATGATGATGCGTCACAAATGGCCGCGCCGTCGCACCGCCCGGCATCACTTGCATCATCGGTGTTTCCACTTCTAAAAAATCACGCCGTTTTAAAAAATCACGGATACCGTCGATGATTTGAGTCCGCAATAAAAAGGTTTTTTGCGTTTCTTCATTCATCAACACATCAAGATAACGCTGGCGATAACATAATTCTTGATCCGCCAAACCATGAAACTTATCAGGCAAAGGTCGCAACGACTTCGTCAACAAAATCAACTGCGTGGCGCGTACCGACAATTCACCAGTACGCGTGCGGAACAATGCGCCCGTCACGCCAATGATATCGCCAATATCCCAATGTAAAAACGCATCATAAGCGCCTTCCGCCAATGCCTCTTTTTTGACATAAACTTGTATTTTGCCACTCATATCTTTCAAATGAATAAAACTCGCTTTACCCATTAAGCGCCGCGTCATGATACGCCCCGCAATTTTCACGGGGATCGGCGTGGCTTCTAATTCTGCTTCACTATTTTCTTTATATTTTGCATGCAATACGGCTGCCGTTGCATCGCGGCGAAACTGATTGGGATACGCCACGCCTTGCGCACGTAACGCCGCCAACTTGGCACGCCGTTGCGCGATCAATTCATGGGTATCCATTGTTTGTATTAATTCATCCGTCATAATTTTAGAGCCCACTTAATAAACTCGCTTCAATAAATTTATCCAGGTCACCATCCAGCACTGCTTGGGTATTGGCGACTTCGACCCCGGTACGTAAATCTTTAATGCGCGACATATCCAACACATAGGAACGAATCTGACTACCCCAACTGACTTCCAACTTGCTGGCTTCGACTTCCGCTTGTTTGGCTTGACGCTTACGCAATTCTAATTCATACAATTTAGCGCGCAATTGCTTCATCGCCGTGGCACGATTCTTGTGCTGAGAACGCTCCGACTGACACTGCACCACTGTATTGGTAGGCATGTGCGTGATACGAATCGCTGAATCGGTACGGTTAACATGCTGCCCACCCGCGCCACTGGCACGATACGTGTCAATACGTAAATCTGCCGGATTAATATCCACTTCGATAGTATCATCAATTTCTGCTGAAACAAACACAGAGGCAAATGAAGTATGACGTTTATGGTTAGCATCAAATGGCGATTTGCGCACCAAACGATGCACCCCAGTTTCCGTCCGCAACCAACCATACGCATAAGGACCGGTGAATTTAATCGCAGCACTTTTAATGCCGGCCACTTCACCCGCCGACACTTCCATTAATTCGACCGTAAAGTCATGCCGCTCACCCCAGCGCAAATACATCCGCAAAATCATATTCGCCCAATCTTGCGCTTCGGTACCGCCTGAACCCGACTGTATATCCATAAACGCAGAGTTGGGATCGAGCTCGCCGGCAAACATACGCTGAAATTCAAGCTGAGCGACGTCCTTGGCCATTTTATCAATGTCTGCCTGCACCATCTCAGCCGACGCGCTATCCGCTTCGTCAACGGCTAAATCAAATAATTCACTGGCGTCTGCCAATTCCAACGCCAGGCGATCAATATTGCCAATAGTATCTGCCAAGCGCGCGCGTTCACGGCCAAGTTCTTGCGCTTTTTCCGGTGTATTCCAAATAGCAGCGCTTTCTAATTCTCGCTCGACTTCTTCTAAGCGCTCACGCTTGAGGTCGATGTCAAAGATACCTCCGGATTTCAGCCAGCCGCTCGACCAGCTCACGTAGGCGGGTGTGGGTGGATGTGACTTCGATCATGGCAACTCCGAGGATAATAGCAAACTGGCTATCTTAGCGTTGTATTTGCTTTTTGTATAGCGGCAGAGATTGACGTATAATAATTTATATTATATACGTCATACAGGTGCCAACATGCATACCAAGCTGACTCTCAGAATAGACGCTCCGCTCATCAAAGCGGCTAAAAAATATTCGGCCATACACGGCAGATCGCTATCAACATTGGTCGCAGACTATCTGCTACTGATCACTACCCAATCTGGCACAATACAAGAAAAGGAAGTCACGCCGCCACTGACCCAAGCTTTACAAGGCATTTTACGCGGCAAAAAAGTGAGTGACGCTGATTATCGTAATTATTTGGATGATAAATACAAGTGAAAGTATTAATTGACACTAACATTATTCTTGACCACCTGCTTGCACGTGCGCCCTTCAACACCGCCGCTGCTTGGATTTTTTCACAAACAGAAAAAGGAAAACTCGCCACATTTATCGGTGCCACAACCGTCACAACCGTGCATTACCTCGTCACTAAAGCGCTCGGCAGCAAAGCGAGTTATGACTGTATGGGAAAGCTGTTACGCTTATTTGAAATTGCCCCTATTACGCGCACTGTGCTAGCATCCGCATTATTACTGAAATTTACTGATTTTGAAGATGCCGTATTACACGAAGCCGCTATACATGCAGGCGTCACGGCCATTATCAGCCGCGACCTAACCGGCTTTCGAAAAGCAACGCTGCCTGTTTATTTACCTGATGCATTTATGCTATCCACCATACAAAAACAAGATGGATGAGGGTGCAGAGCGCCTCGTAGCAGCTCAGCACCCGCGCCAGCCGGCTAACGTGCACGCGCCGCTTGCACCGTACACACCGGCACTGGGTCAGCACTGATATTGATCGTTAAATTACGCGTAAAATCAGCCGTGCCACAACTAACCGTTTGCTTCCAATACGTAAACGTGACAGGTAAATTTGTTTGCCCCTCAATTGAAGCCGTACTGGGCTGCGTCGTCGGGCCATAAACATGCGTGCCAGTGGCAATGTAACCTGCCGTATTAAAATCACCAACGGCTAGCTGACCACTCGCTGTGTTTTGATTGATAATGGTAAGGGTATAACTCGGCGTCGCAGCAGGCGTCCAGTGAAGCGCAAATGCCGTCGTGCCATTGACAGCCGCTGCGGCATCATCCACGTGATCCGTCGCAACAACGCCTGATACACCCAGCATATTCTTCACAATATAGTTATAAGAAAACATTCCCTGACAAGCATTGGTATTCGCCCAATTGACGATTTTGCTATCACAACCACTCACATCTTGATCACCCGCAGGAATCACCTCGTTTTGATCTAATTGACTAAATAAATAACTGGCATCTGTACTGCTGCTTGGCAAACTAGACAGTGCACGACCGTAGGCAGGCACACCGATACCGACCTTACTCGCAGGCACATTGGCATTCAGCATCGCATCTAATGCTTGCTCTATACTGAAATGGTAATCGCTTGGTTTAGCTGGGTCGTTAGGTATATACGTATTACTCAAAAATCCAGTCACACCGGTTCCCGACGCCACATCATAATTAAAGGTGCCAGAAAAATCGTACGTCATCGCATTGATATATTTTACTTGCGACAATGCCGCTATTTTAGCCAACACCCCCGGCGCAAAACCAATCGTGCCGCCACTTTCCGTGCCCGCAATATAATCTGGATTCGAAATAATCGGCAACGTAATAAATTTATGCAACGGCTGTAACGCATTATTCAATGCTGTCAACAGGGCAAGGTATTGTTGCGATTGCTGCACCGTCATCTGCACATTTTCATAATCTAAATCAACGCCATCTAATTGATAATGGGTAAGGATATTCACGATTGAATTGACAAAGTTACCGGTTGCCTGCGCTGTCGTAATATCTTTCACACCATACGTGGCAGGATCAAAAATCGCTTCAAACGTGGCATTATGATCAAACCCACCAATTGACAAATACGTGCCTTGTGGTTGGCCGCCTTTACCTTTCACCTGCGCCGGCAACTTAGCAAATGCACTGAAATTACCGTAGTGATTATAATCCGCACCTGTATCATATGGCTTTCCTTTATTCGCAAACGCATAACTGCAAATCAAATTATAACCATTGCCATCCACTGGATAATTGCTTATGCCTGGATTTTTTCCACAAAACACATCATTCGGCGCTAAATCAGACCAAGGATCATATAAATAAACCGCACCATACGAATAAGGCGTATTGATATAGTTATCATCAATCGGCGCATCACTGGTTGGCGTAGTCGGCACCTGCGTTTCAGCAAACGCATAAATCAAACTATTGGTAGCGCTTAATTTAGCTTTCAAATCAGGATTGAGCGTCGCGGGTGAACCTGTGGTCATAATGTTATACGAAGCACCCGGCAACGCGCGTTGATTATTATATGCAGCATAATTGGGAAAATACGTGTCAACTATCACCGATGAATCTGCTTGATTGATCGCATTGATAAGCGAATTATTGCCTGTTTGCGGCGCATCTTGATCCACCGTCCACAGGATGACATGATGGACGCCTTTGCTTGCTGCATATTTAACTGCAACATTAACGGCGGCCGGCGACATATAAGTGATATAGAAATTATCATAAGCACTCGCATAAGCAAGCGGTGTTGTTAACGTAAGCGCAAGCAAACACGCACTGATTTTACGTAGCATAGAGACATTCCTCATTCTAATACTGACATCCCGCACCTTCGTCTTTTTTGATAACTCCACGTTGAAAATGCGTTTTAAATGCGCATTTACGTCTATGTAAACTGCGCTTTAAAACGTATTTTCGCCTCGATTTATACAAAAAATACTTTGGTGCGGAATGTCGGTAATATATTTTTATTAACGGCTTGCCTCCTTTAAAGCCGCAACCTACCAAAATACTAACAGTATTTATTATACAAAGCAACTTATCATGGCCAACTAACAGACAAATTGATTTAAAAATAAAAAACCGTTAATAATCAATAAGTTAAAATTTTTTAACCTAAAAAGTGTTCGGCAGTTTGGCGTTTTTTTCAGTGACTTTCGCAGGACTGCACATTAATGCTCGCGCGTCGCGCGAAACTCGATATCCGGCCAACGCTCCATCATAAGATTTAAATTCACCCGCGATGGCGCAATATACGTCAGCTGATCGCCGCCATCCAATGCTAAATATTCTTCCGCACGCGCGCGAAATTCTGCCAATTTTTTTTCATTATCTGAATAAATCCAGCGCGCTGTCACCACGGATACATTTTCATAAACACAATCAACGTTATATTCATTTTTCAACCGATACGCCACCACATCAAACTGCAACATACCGACCGCGCCCAAAATTAAATAATTATTGATTAATGGACGAAATAATTGTGTGGCGCCTTCTTCCGATAACTGCTTCAAGCCTTTTTGTAAGGCTTTTAATTTTAATGGATCTTTCAAACGCACCAGACGAAACAACTCAGGCGCGAAATACGGAATGCCACTAAACTTTAATTTTTCACCTTCGGTAAACGTATCGCCAATTTGAATTGTACCATGATTATATAAACCAATAATATCACCCGGCCACGCTTCCGCCACTTGCTCGCGCTCCGATGCCATAAACGTCAATGCTTGCGCGATTTTAATATCACGCCCCAAGCTCACTTGATGCAACTTCATCCCTTGTTGATAATGCCCCGAACAAACACGCAAAAACGCAATCCGATCGCGATGCGCCGGATCCATATTCGCTTGGATTTTAAAAACAAAACCCGAAAAAGGTTTTTCTGCAGGCGCAACAATACGCGTCGTCGCTTCACGTGACGCCGGCGGCGGTGAATACTCAGCAAATGCATCCAATAATTCGCGTACGCCAAAATTATTCAGCGCCGAACCAAAAAATACGGGGGTTAATTTACCTTGTAGAAACGCATCCCGATCAAAGGCATGACTCGCACCCTGCACTAACTCAACATTCATGCGTAACGCTGTTGCGAGGTCGCCTAAGATTTCATCCAACACTGGATTATGTAAACCCTCGATCTGCGTACCTGTCTGCTGAATATTATTTTTTTGCGGCGCGTATAAATACACGCGATCTTCAGCAAAATGATACACGCCCTTAAAATCACGCCCTTGTCCAATCGGCCAAGTAATCGGTGCGCAACGAATATTGAGTATGCTTTCGATTTCATCCAACAAATCAATCGGATCGCGACTGTCACGGTCCATTTTATTGATAAAACTAATAATCGGTGTATGCCGCAAACGACACACTTCCAACAAACGCACCGTCCGCTCTTCCACACCTTTTGCAGCATCAATCACCATCAGCGCCGCATCCACCGCGGTGAGCGTACGATACGTATCTTCCGAAAAATCCGCATGCCCCGGTGTGTCGAGTAAATTCATAATGCAATTTTTATATGGAAATTGCATAACAGACGTTGTCACCGAAATGCCACGCTGCTTTTCTAATTCCATCCAATCAGACGTGGCATGGCGCGCCGCTTTGCGCCCCTTCACCGTGCCCGCCAATTGAATCGCACCACCAAATAATAATAATTTTTCAGTGAGCGTGGTTTTCCCCGCATCCGGATGCGATACAATGGCAAACGTGCGGCGGCGTTGGATTTGTTTTGTGCGTTCAGACATATATAAATCTTAGATTAACTCAAGAGCATACATTATAGCATCTTCACGTCCTAAAGCAGGATGCGGATAATAATTTTTACGTATGCTAATTTCAACAAACCCCATGGATTGGTAAAGCTGAATTGCTTTTTTATTAGAAGCACGCACTTCAAGAAAAATAGACGCAATATGTTGCGTGCGTGCTTGATCAATAAAATAGGCAAGCAGTGTACGACCCATGCCCTGCCGTTGATACGCAGGATGCACCGCTAAATTGAGAATGTGGGATTCGCCAGACGCGGCATGGGTGGCAGTAGCGGGTAGAGCAAGCAGCGTGCCCATGATAAAACCGGCCAGAGCGCCATTAGCTGCTGATATACCCCAGCAATACGCCCCCGTATAAAAACACCGGCGAAAGATTTCATCTGACCATGGCGCTTCGGGTGAAGCTGCAGTTTCAATTGAATGAAGAAGAGGAATATCGCGATCAGTGAACGGGGTTATTGGCATAGTTATGAAAAAAGGTAAGATGAAGATCTGAACTGCGTGCTAATTGAAAAGCAAATCTTGCCATAACGAAGTCCCCCTCCGGCGCTACGCGCCACCTCCCCCGCTCACGCTACGCGTGCCGGGGGAGGACAAAGCACTCCCTCCCCGGAGCGCGCTTTTTGCGCTAGCGGGGAGGGTGGCGCGTAGCGCCGGGAGGGGACTCTACTGACCCCGAACTGCTTCTCCCGGAGCGCGCTCTTTACGCTATATTTGCGCTATTTGCAGCGCCTTTAAGCGACTTCCGCCCGATCAACTAATTCAACAATCGCCATGGGCGCAGCATCACCTGCACGAAATCCGCACTTCAACACGCGCAAATAACCGCCTGGACGCTTACTGAAAAATGGCCCAATTTCAGTAAACAACTTAGTCACCATATCGCGATCACGTAAACGTGCAAACGCCAAACGACGATTGTGAACTGAATCGATTTTTGCCAGCGTAATGATCGGTTCGGCATAACTACGCAATTCTTTCGCCTTAGGCACAGTGGTTTTAATCACTTCATGCTTTAGCAAAGACACGACCATGTTTTTAAACATCGCCTTACGATGTGCGCTGGTACGGTTAAAATATCTTCCACTTTTACGATGGCGCATAATAAAAACCTTCTCTAAAAACTGCTATTCCGACATTCCGCACTTTTGTCTTTTTCGATAACGCTTCGTTAAAAATGTGTTTTAAATGCTTATTTACTTGCGTGTAAACTGCGCTTTAAAACCCATTTTTTGCCTCAACTTATACAAAAAATACTTTTGTGCGGAATGCCGGCTATTCTTGATCAATCTCAACATCACTGACCTGATCTCTACCCTTATCTTTACGCGGCACGGGTTGTGGCCAACCTTCAATCCGCGTACCCAAAGCCAAACCATGCGCAGACAAAACACTCTTAATTTCAGTCAACGATTTTTTGCCAAGATTTGGGGTTTTCAATAAATCGGCTTCAGTCCGCAACACTAAATCGCCAATATAACAAATATCTTCGGCTTTTAAGCAATTGGCAGAGCGCACCGTCAATTCTAAATCATCGACTGGACGCGCAAACAATGGATTCATCGCTTGATGATCACCACGGCCTTCCATTAATAAAGAAGACTTCAGATCCACAAACGGCGCCAATTGTTGCTGCAAAATCGTAGCCGAACGGCGAATCGCTTCTTCCGGATCCACGGTACCATTAGTAATGATATCCAATACTAAACGATCTAAGTCAGTACGCTGTTCAACACGCGCGCTTTCTACGGCATAAGATACTTTTAAAATCGGACTAAAGCTGGCATCCAAATGCAACGCACCAATATTCACTTTCTGGCCTTCTTCGCCGCGATGCTTAGCACGCACAGCTGCGGGTTGATAACCACGACCTAAAGCAACTTTGAGCGTCATGCTCAACGCACCACTCTCATTCAAATGCGCGATAACATGTTCTGGATTAGCAATTTCTACATCGTGTTCAAGGAGGATATCGCCGGCTGTTACCACACCAGGACCTTGTTTACTCAGCGTCAAAGTCACTTCATCGCGACCATGCAAGCTGAGCGCCACTTCTTTCAAGTTTAATAAAATTTCAATAACATCTTCTTGCACGCCAGCAATCATGCCGTATTCATGCTGCACATTGTCAATCTTCGCTTCAACAATGGCTGCACCCGGCATAGACGATAACAAGATACGACGTAAAGTCGTACCCAGTGTATGGCCAAAACCTCTTTCCAAAGGTTCTAACGTCACACGCGCATGACATGACCCTAATTTCTCGACGGCAATCTCGCGCGGCGTCAGAAAATCATACGGATTATTTTGCATCCATCCACTCCTCGCTGCCGGTTACTTAGAATAAAACTCAATAATCAGTTTTTCATAAATATCTGGGGGTAAGTCAGAACGTTCTGGAAACTGCTTAAAAACACCCGCAAATTCATTGGTATTCACTTCCACCCAACTACAGGCTGGACGTGATTGTGACAGTGCTAATGCCCCTTGCACACGAACTTGACCGCGCGCACTTTCACGCAGTGAAATGACATCACCCGGCTCAACCATGTAAGAAGGAATATTCACATGCTTGCCATTCACCAACACCGCGCCATGCGTCACTAATTGACGTGATTCAGCGCGCGTTGCGCCAAAACCCATGCGATAAACCACATTATCCAAACGGGTTTCCAACAAGCGTAACAAGTTTTCGCCAGTTGAGCCTTTTAAGCGCGCAGCCTTCGTGTAATAGTTGCGGAATTGACGTTCCATAACACCATAAATACGACGCACTTTTTGTTTTTCACGCAACTGGCCGCCATATTCTGTTGGACGACCTTTACGTGCACCATGTACACCAGGCGGTGTATCGAGTTTGCATTTGCTATCCAAGCCACGCACGCCACTCAGCAAAGACAGGTCAGCGCCTTCACGTCTGGCTAATTTGCATCTTGGTCCAGTATATCTTGCCATCTTAACTATTCTCCAGCGTTACACGCGACGTTTCTTGGGATCCCGGCAACCATTAAATGGAATGCCAGTTGCATCTGTAATCGATAAAATTTTCAATCCAGCGGCATGCAAAGAACGAATGGCGGACTCACGCCCAGGCCCCGGCCCCTTCACACGCACATGAACATTCTTCATGCCAAAACTTTCCACCACAATACCCGCTACTTTCGTAGCCGCTTCACCCGCAGCATAAGGCGTTGATTTACGTGAACCGCGATAACCACAGCTCGCGGCACTCGACCATGCAACCGTATTACCTTGAATATCTGTTATGGTAACGATGGTGTTATTAAAAGACGCACGGACATAAACCATACCGTCAACCACTTGCTTTCTGGCTTTTTTACGCACGCGACCGGCTGCAGCGTTTTTACCGCTTTGCTGGGATTTACTTTGGGTCATTGCCATCTGGATTCCTACTCTAAAACGTTACACGACTTGTTTCTTTTTGCCTTTCCCTTTACGGGTACGGGCGTTGGTACGGGTACGCTGGCCACGCACGGGCAAACCACGGCGATGACGCATGCCACGATAGCTGCCTAACTCAACCAGACGCTTGATATTCATAGCGACTTCACGACGTAAATCACCTTCAACACGCACTTTAGCAATTTCACCGCGCAATAATTCCAAGTCTGCTTCTGATAAATCACGCACCTTGGTTTCTGGACGGATATTGGCGTTTTGGCAAATTTTCTTTGCCCGGCTACGGCCGACACCAAAAATGGCGGTTAAACCAATAACAACATGTTTCTGGACAGGTATATTGACACCTGCAATACGGGCTGACATTCACTCAACTCCTAACTAACTAAGATTTTAAGATTTATGCTTATTTGCCAAATCCCAAAGGTGTGTGATTCTATGCGTATACCAACAAAAAATCAATGCTGATATGAAAAAAAAAGCAAAAAAAAAAGTATCTACGACAAAAGATAAGGAACGCTTAACCTTGTTTTTGCTTGTGACGCTTTTCTTTGCATATAATCCGCACAACGCCTTTACGACGTACAACTTTACAGTTGCGGCAAATTTTCTTTACTGATGCACCGACTTTCATGTGATGTTAACCTCTTGATAAAAACGTACTATTACAAATCTCTACTACCTTAACGCGCCCACGCCGCCCTTCAATGTACTCTTTTTCATTAACGACTCATATTGAAACGACATAATATGCGTCTGTACCTGCGCGATAAAGTCCATCACGACCACCACAATAATCAATAATGATGTACCACCAAAATAAAACGGTACATTCCACAATAAAATCATTAGCTCCGGTAACAAACAAACTGCCGTAACATACGCTGCGCCAGCCAATGTTAAGCGCGTCATGACATTATCAATATAACGTGCGGTTTGATCACCGGGCCGGATACCTGGCACAAATGCACCCGATTTTTTTAAGTTTTCCGCAGTTTCAGCTGGATTAAATACTAAAGCCGTATAAAAAAAGCAGAAAAATACAATCGTCGCGGCATAAATTAACATATGCAAAGGTTGACCCACTTGCATGGCGAGTCCTAATGAACCTAACCAATTCATGCCATGACCATTACCAAACCATTGCGCCAAAGTCGCTGGCACAAGAAGAATACTCGATGCAAAAATCGGCGGAATAACCCCCGACATATTAATTTTCAACGGCAAATGACTGCTGCGCGCTGAATACATGCTGCCGCCCTGCATACGCCGCGCATAATTAATCGTGATACGCCGTTGACCGCGCTCAACAAACACAACAAACGCCATTACCAGTGCTACCGCTAAAACAATCAGCAGGAATGTGATTACTTGCATTTGGCCTTCATGCACTTGCTCAAATACTCTAGCAACTGCTGCGGGTAAACCGGCGACGATACCGGAAAAGATAATGATAGAAATACCATTACCAATCCCGCGCTCTGTAACTTGCTCCCCTATCCACATCAGGAATAAAGTGCCTGTCACTAAGGTTAAACACGTCGTCAAATAAAATGAAAAATTCGGATCCAGTGCAATACCATGTGAAGCCAGCATTTTAGAGACCCCTAAGGCCTGAAATGCGGCTAAAAACAAAGTACCATAACGCGTATAACGATTGATCTTACGCTGCCCCGCCTCACCTTCTTTACGTAACTCGGCTAATTGCGGCATCATCACCGTCAGCAATTGCACGATAATTGAAGCGGAAATATACGGCATAATGCCTAAGGCAAACACACTGAAGCGCATCAACGCACCACCGGAAAACATATTGAATAAACCAATAATGTTATTCTGCTGGCTATGAAATAATGCCTGCAAACGGGCCGGATCCAAGCCCGGCACAGGAATATACGTGCCAATGCGATAAATCACAATAGCAGCTAATACAAACAGGAGACGCCCTGTCAGATCAGCAAAACCCCGCTTGCTGGCACCTGCCTGACCCCTGCCTGAATTAGCCATATGTACGCTATCCTATTTACGCGACTTGCGCTGAATTAATTTTGCCACCCAATGCTTCGATTGCGACACGCGCACCGGCGGTCACTAATACATCACTCACATTGACTGCTTTTTTTAATTCGCCTGAAGCAATAATTTTAACGTATTTCGTCGATTTTCTGATGATGTCGGCTGCTTTCAGTGTGGTAAAACTCACTTCTGCCGTATCCAATTGATTCAATGCAGACAAAGGTAATTCTTGGCGCAACAAAGATTTCATTGAATTGAAACCCGATTTTGGCAAACGGCGTTGCAATGGCATCTGACCGCCTTCAAAACCCACTTTGTGATACCCACCCGAACGTGCATGTTGACCCTTATGGCCTTTACCACATGTCTTACCTTTGCCACACCCTATGCCACGACCTACGCGCATCGCTTTGGTTTTTGCACCCTCGGCAGGTTTTAATGTATTTAATTTCATTCTGCTGCTCCGCCTGTTACTGCTTCGACTGTCACAAGATGCGACACCTTGTTGATCATGCCGCGCACACAAGCATCATCATTCAACACAGCCGTACGGCCAATTTTCGTCCCCAAACCTAAACCTTTCACACACGCTTTATGATCGGGTCTTGCACCAATCGTGCTACGTGTAAGCGTTACTTTAAGTTTTTTATTTGCTGACATTGTTATCGTCTCCCATCACTTCGTCTACTGTCTTGCCGCGCTTAGCTGCGACAAATTCAGGTGTTGAAGCATTTTCCAATGCGTTGAGCGTTGCACGCACAACATTAATTGGATTGGTTGAGCCAACAATTTTCGCCAACACATCTTTTACACCTAAGACTTCGAACACTGCGCGCATTGCGCCACCGGCAATAATACCGGTACCTTCCGAAGCTGGCTTCATGAATACGCGCGTTGCGCCATGCTTGCCTATCAACTCGGAATGCAATGTGCCGCCCTTCAGCGCAATTTGCTTCATGTCTTTGCGAGCAGCTTCCAGTGCTTTTTGTACCGCAACCGGCACTTCACGCGCCTTGCCACGACCCATACCGATGCGGCCGTTGCCATCACCCGCCACTGTCAGCGTACCAAAGGTAAACACGCGTCCACCTTTCACGACTTTTGCGTTACGCGATACAGAAATCAGTTTTTCCTGAATGTTATCGTTACGCTCACTTCTTTGGTCCATACTCGCCATTTTTGATAACCCTTTAAAAATCTACTAGAACTGCAAACCTGCTTCACGCGCAGCATCTGCCAATGCCTTGACCCGGCCATGATAAAAATAGCCAGAACGATCAAACGCTACATTATTGACACCTTTTTCTAATGCGCGCTTGGCAACCAATTCGCCGACAGCTTTAGCGGCATCAATATTACCCGTCGATTTCAATGTTTTACGCAATTCAGCATCTAATGTGGATGCACAGACTAACACCTGACTGGCATCCGCAGAAATCACTTGCGCATAAATATGTCGCGGCGTGCGATGCACACATAATCTGATAGCTTCTTGCATACGAATACGGATGCGGGTTTTTTGTGCCCGACGTATTCTTGCTTCTTTACGATTCTTTATCATAAACGCTTCCTCTACTTCTTCTTGGTTTCTTTCAGTTCAATCACTTCATTAGAATAACGCACACCTTTACCTTTATAAGGTTCCGGCGGACGAATCGCTCTAATACAGGATGCAACATGACCAACCAAGTGTAAATCCATACCCTTAATCACCACTTCTGTTTGTGACGGCGTTTCAATGGTAATACCTTCAGGTGCCACAAAAGAAACAGGATGAGAAAAACCCAATGTCAGGTTCAATTCTTGGCCTTTGATAGCCGCACGATACCCCACACCCACCAACAGCAATTTACGTTCAAAAGCATGCGTAACGCCATGCACTGCATTGGCAATCAAAGCACGCATCGTACCCGCGATGGCACGATTCAAACGTGAACCTGTGCCATTGCGCGTATAGGCTTTCACCGCTGTCGGCACAACAGTCAATTCTTGACCCGCAATATTGACAGCTAAAGTCGGATGAATTGCAACCGTCTTTTTACCTTTAGGACCTTTAATATGTAATTCATTACCTGCCAGCGTGGCTTCCACACCTTTGGGCAATTCAACGGGCAACCTGCCAACCCGCGATGTAATAACCATGTCACTCATTTGTATTCCTCAATAACGCTAACTGTTCAGGTGCGCTGTAGAAACGTTTTCTGCAAAACCTGACCCTGCCGAATAGTGACCAACAACGCAACTGTGTGTGTCAACTACTCAACCGTGCACAGCACTTCGCCACCCAATTTACGAGCCTTGGCTTCTTTGCCTGACATGACGCCCTGTGACGTCGACACAATGGAAATACCCATGCCCGCATTCACCACAGGCAATTCATCGCTACCACGATAAATGCGCAAGCCGACTTTACTAATACGCTTAATTTTATGAATCACTGGCTGATTTTGAAAATAAGCCAAAACAACTTTCAGATTATGCTTGCCTGCATCGATGATTTCTTCGTAACTACGAATAAAACCTTCCGCTTGCAACACTTGCAAAATAGCTTGCTTCACTTTGGAAGAAGGCAACATAACTTGCTGCTCTTTCACCGCTTGTGCGTTTCTGATACGCGTCAGCATATCAGCGATTGGATCCTGCATGGACATTTCTTTACCCCTACAATACATTCTTAAACTAAAAATATCTTACTTTTACAAAAAACAGGGCGGGCGATAAAATCCAAACCTACCAACTCGCTTTACGCATCCCTGGAACTAAGCCATTCATCACTGCATAACGCATATGAATCCGGCATAAGCCCGTTAAACGATTAAAACCACGCGAACGTCCGCACTGACTACAACGATTACGCTGCCGGCAACGACTGGAATCACGTGGCAGCGTTTGCAATTTACGCTCTGCTGCTGCACGATCTGCATCGCTCACGCTTAATGCAATAATTTTTTCTTTCAACGTCAGACGTAATGCGTTGTATTTCTTGCTTAACGCACGTCTTTTTTCGTCACGTAATACCGAAGATTTCTTTGCCATTATGTCAGCCCTGTTGTTCCAAATCTTTCTCTTTAAAAGGAAAACTGAATGCATTAAGCAAGGCATGCGCCTCTTTATCGCTTTGCGCAGACGTCGTGATAGTAATATCGAGACCCCGCAATGCATCAATTTTATCGTATTCAATTTCAGGAAATACAATCTGTTCCTTAAAGCCTAGACTGTAATTACCGCGACCATCAAATGATTTTGCACTCAAGCCACGAAAGTCGCGCACACGTGGTAAGGCAATATTGATCAAACGATCCAAAAATTCATACATACGCTTGCCACGCAAAGTGACTTTGCACCCTACTGGCCAGCCTTCGCGCACTTTGAAACCGGCGATTGACTTGCGTGCTAATGTCACAATAGGTTTTTGGCCAGCAATCTTTTCGAGATCTGCCACACCAAACTCAATGACTTTTTTATTGTCAATGGCTTCACCTAACCCCATATTCAGGGTAATCTTTTTCACACGCGGCACTTGCATAACAGAAGAGTAACTGAATCGCTTCATCAGCTTCGCTACGACTTCACCACGATAAAATTCCTGTAAACGCGTCATTTCACTTTACCTTCTTAACTAGCATCTACTAATTCACCCGTTGATTTGAAGAAACGTGCTAAACGTCCATCTTCTAATCTACGTATACCAACGCGACTCCCTTTGCCAGAGGCTGCATCATACAGCATGACATTCGAGCGCTGAATTGGCAGCAGCTTCAATACGACGCCACCTTTTTCATTGGCTTGCGGATTAGGCTTAACATGCTTACGTGCAGCATTAATCCCCTCAACCAGCAACCTACGGCCTTCTTCCAACACTTGCAATACGACACCGCGCTTGCCTTTATCTTTCCCGGCGGTCACGACGATTTCATCGCCTTTTCTGATTTTTTGCATGTTAAATCACCTCTGGCGCGAGCGAAATAATCTTCATAAAACTTTCACCCCGTAATTCGCGAGTGACAGGCCCAAAGATACGCGTAGCAAGTGGCTGCATCTGCGCATTCAATAACACAACTGCATTTTCATCAAAGCGAATAATCGAACCATCCCCACGCCTCACCCCTTTACGGGTTCTAACGATGACGGCGCTCAACACATCGCCTTTCTTCACTTTACCGCGTGGAATCGCTTCTTTGATGCTGACTTTAATCACATCACCAATACCAGCATAACGCCGGCGCGAACCGCCTAACACTTTAATACACATTACCCGACGCGCACCGCTATTATCGGCCACTTCAAGCATTGATTGCGTCTGAATCATGACAAACTCCAAACCTTGCTATGGACTGCCGGAAAAGGCCGCCAATCTTAGCATGTTTTACCAATAAATAAAGAAAAATTTTATGCTACCTGCGTCGCAACGCCTGAAGCTGCACGTACCACACCGACAAACTGCCAATGCTTAGTTTTGGAGATCGGCCGACACATGCCAATGGTGACAGTATCGCCTTCCGCACAACTACCCGCTTCTGCATGTGCATTCAAACGCGTAAAACGCTTGATGAACTTGCCGTATAACGGATGACGCACTTTGCGCTCGACTTCAACCACAATGGTTTTATTCATTTTGCAGCTGACGACCACGCCGACAACGCTACGACTTGCTTTTTCAGCTTTTGTTGCATTTACTTCAGTCATTGTTTGCCTTCCTTCGCCTTCTCAGCCAAAATGGTCTTGATACGGGCAATGTTACGCTTCAATTTACGGAACAAATGACTCTTGTCCGCCGCTTGCTGGATACTCCGTTGAATACGCAGTGAAAATAATTCACGGCTAGCCGCCATAAATTCTGCCTGCAATTCTTCAACGTTTTTTGCTCTCAATTCAATCGCATTCATTACATTATCGTCCGGGTTTCAAACACGGTTTTAACAGGCAACTTATCAGCTGCCAACCTTAACGCTTGGCGTGCCAAATCTTCCGGCACCCCTTCAATTTCAAACAACATGCGGCCTGGCTGTATTTGCGCAACCCAATATTCCACATTTCCCTTACCGCTACCCATACGCACTTCCAGCGGCTTTTTGGAAATTGGCTTATCTGGGAAAATACGAATCCAAATTTTACCGCCACGTTTGATATGACGTGACATTGCACGACGCGCCGCTTCGATTTGACGTGCGGTCAGACGGCCTAATTCAACTGCCTTCAAACCATACTCACCAAAACTCACACGATTACCACGCGTGGCAACACCACGATTACGTCCTTTAAAATCTTTACGGAATGACCGTTGTTTAGGTTGCATCATGTCCGCTTCTCCTGCTTACCTGAGCCCGCGCCGCGTTTGCCATTATTGCTATTACGCTTATTGCCGCGTGGCTTATCATTGCGATCCGTTCTTTCGCTGCGCTCACTGCGTT
>VFKI01000037.1 GCA_009885665.1 Gammaproteobacteria bacterium | reverse complement strand
TTTTGCCAGTGTAATAATTGATGACGATCAAATCGTGCTGGCGCACGATTTAATCTTGCTGGATCAAAACCCGCTGCCAATTCTAGCCAATTCATAAAATCATTCGCATGCTCACCGGTATAAGTATGCCCCAATCGCGCCATATAATTTAATAACGCCAATGGCAAAAAGCCTTCCGCACGTAAATCTTCTAAACTGGCACTGCCATGGCGCTTTGACAAAGGCGCACCATCATCGCCTAAAATTAAAGATAAATGACCATATTGTGGTGACGTTAAATCCAATACCGTTTGGATCATTAATTGTCGCGGTGTATTCGCTAAATGATCTTCGCCGCGCAATACATGTGTCACCTCCATCAGAGCATCATCAATTGCATTGCAAAACATAAAAGAAGCACTGCCATCCGCACGCCGAATAATGAAATCCCCAATATCATCACTGACAAATGTTTGCTCGCCTTTCACTAAATCCGTAAAGGTAATTTTGCTGCCTGGCGTCACCGCAAAACGCGTGGCCGGTTTTTCGCCGGCGGCAATGCGTGCAGCAACTGTTGCGCTCTCTAATTTACGACACGTGCCAGGATAGCGCGGTGGCTCACCCCGCGCGATTTGTAACTTACGATTCATTGCCAATTGCGCATCGCTGCAGAAACAGGGATAACTCTTCCCAAGCGCTTGAAGTTTTTGATAATAATTTTCATAAAGACTATGACGCTGTGATTGCACATAAGGGCCGTGCGCACCCTTACCATCCGGCCCTTCTTGCCAATGCACGCCCAGCCAACCTAAATTTTCCTGTAAAACATGCATAAATTCATTGCTCGAACGCGCATGATCGGTATCTTCAATACGCAAGATCAGCGCACCCTTTTCTTTACTGGCATATAAGCCATTAAACAATGCGGTGCGTGCATTACCACAATGCATATAGCCGGTGGGACTGGGGGCAAAACGGGTGCGTATCATAGTGAAATTCTCCGAGCTTTTAGCATCATTGCTTTCATTTCTTGTATTGCAGCACCAAGACCCACAAAAATGGCGCGCGCGACAAGCGCATGACCAATATTTAATTCATTTATATGCGGCAAAGCGGCAATAGCCGCCACATTATCACATTGTAAACCATGCCCTGCATTGACAATCAAGCCGGCACACGCGGCATAGTTAACCGCATCAATAATACGCTGCAATGCTTGCTGTTGTTGCGCGCCCGCTGCATCCGCATAGGTGCCAGTATGTATTTCAATAACAGGCGCGCCCGCTGCGATCGATGCATCTATCTGACGTTCATCTGGATCAATGAACAATGATACTTCAATACCCGCAGCGCGCAATTGCTGACAAGCCGTCGTTATTTTAACGCGTTGCCCAGCAACATCCAAGCCACCTTCCGTCGTGAGTTCAGCACGTTTTTCGGGCACCAAACAACAATGCGCCGGTCGTAATCGACATGCATAAGCGACCATTTCATCGGTTACCGCCATTTCCAAATTGATACGCGTGCGCGTTTGCTGCTGCATCAACTCAACATCACGCGGCTGAATATGCCGACGATCTTCACGCAAATGTACCGTAATGCCATCGGCACCGGCCGCTTCAGCAACATGCATTGCAGCAAGCGGATCAGGATATGTCGTGCCACGCGCCTGACGCAAGGTGGCGACATGATCTATGTTTACGCCTAATAAAATTGAATGATTCATTGCATTTCTCTCACAATCAGCTTGCGACTTTGAATAGGTTTAGCACCCGGTAAAGCCGCCAGCGCCATGCGTAATATATGCTTGGCTGTGCGCAAACTGGCTGCGTCATTTAATTCGCCCGCTTGTAGTTTTAACAGATTTTCGCCGCTAAAAATAGCTTCACTATGACTCTCCACGATAAAACCTTCGCCTGGACAAAAGCGGTAGGTTTGCGTTGGCACTATCGCCGTGAATAATAAGGCATACCCCAATTCAGCCAACAACTTTTTTTCAAATAAACGCAAGTGCATTTCAACTTGCGCATGCAGCGCAAGTTGTGTAAGCGTTACGGCATAAGCATCGAATAATAGCGGATGAGGATCTTGTTTTTGTAATAGATTGAGCAACAATTCATTTAAATAAAAACCACTGACCAATGCTTCGCCTGATAAAAAAAAACTGGCTTGCTGATTTTCAGCGGCTTGCAGATGCATTAACTCAGTTTTGCCTTGCCAGCTTAACAAAAGCGGCGCAAAGGGTTGTAGCAATCCACGTAAACGCGAACGACTGGAACGCACAC
>VFKI01000002.1 GCA_009885665.1 Gammaproteobacteria bacterium | reverse complement strand
CGAGGCAAAAATGCGTTTTAAAGCGCAGTTTACACGCAAGTAAATGAGCATTTAAAACGCATTTTTAACGAAGAGTTATCAAAAAAGACGGATCCTTGGAATGTCGGTTCTTTGTAGTAGATACTTACGATTTAACTAAGATTATCGACAGTAACAATGGTCGCAATACGACTTAATTGTGTAATCGACAACATGTGCTCCTCCTGACTTGCTGCTGCACATGCATCTTCAATAATGAGCGACTTATAATCTCGGTCATGCGCATCACGCACAATAGACTGAATAGCCCACGTAGTGCTTACCCCACATATTGCGAGTTGCTCAATGCCATTGGCGCGTAAGGCTGAATCTAATATAGTGCCATGAAATGGATTAACCCTTGGCTTGATAACCACCAAATCCTCTTTATCAACCGCTAGCGTATCAACAAATTCTGTCCCCCATTCGCCAAGCTGCAAAGCGCCGATCGTGTGCGCCTTGCCAAAAATGGGCGAATTTTTAGGTTGCTCTTTATAACTGCTTGAAAAGCCAACTTTAACAAAAATCGGCAACCAATCATGCGTGCGAGCATATTGTAATGCCAGATTAGCCTGTTGCACTGCATTCCGTTCAGCGACCTGCGCTGCGCAACTGGGTATCTTACCCTTCAAATGCACAATATCATTAATAAAATCAATCGCGATAAATGCTGTACGCATACCCACCTCATTGCTTGAGTAAAAATAAAATCTGCTTGAGAGTATACAATAGCTACAAAAAGAGAGGAAGCTATCACGAAGTGAGTTCATGAGGCAACAATAAAATGGGCAAGGCAAGGCGTTCTATCGCAAAAAACCCATCCAAACGGTTACCATGGAATTATCATAAAAATCTCGCGCCTACATTTGACGGAACACTAGCCAGAAGACTGAACAATTGCAAACAATTACTCGAAAAGTCATCAGCCGTTTAATGGTTTTTTTAGCTTACGTTTAACGCCATTGCGCCACGCCTCGCCCTGTGCTCGACATCAACGGTGGGAGCAGACTTCGCTGAGAAATTCCTTGAGAAAAATGTAAAAATAGAGGGTGCTTTTTCTTCCCCCCCTCCTATTAGATTCTTCTCAAATAATGGACTTTTGAAGAATTTTGTTAGAATCTCTCCTCTCTGCGAGTCGTCTCTATCTTTCTGAGCTGAGAATGTACTGAATGCGTCCTTTATAATCACATCCAACATGTGGTTAAAGTTTGCTCGATCAACTATTGGAAGCGTAGACCCTAATGATCTATTTTTTTCATTAAACAGTAAGCCTAACAGTTGAGTGACGCGAGAGGAAATAGGATAAAAGTGGACCTTAAGTTTATCCGCAATTTCCGATGTGGTATGACCTTTTTCTGATGTAAAAGCCAATATAACAGGTAGCCACTTAGCTTTATCTCGTATAATCTCATCAATACTTTGCTGGGGAAATTTTTCACTCCAAGGCTTTAAACCTTTTTTTACTGTTCCGTCTATTCCAAGCACTCTATAAGCCAAGCCTATCTCTTCGCATTTGCATTCTATCGTACCTGGTTTTGGACTTGATTCTTCCGACCATGAAGCGAGATCAAAGTCAGGCTCAAACAAATTTTCCCGTATACACAAACCTTTTAAGATGTATATTCGTAATAATTCGTTCTGACGGTCTTTCAAAAGGTGGCCGGTGCGCTCCGTTAGTTGACACAATTTATTCATAGAATTGATATAGATATTGCTCGTTAGATCACCATTTAAAAATGATTTTTTTAAATCCTCATACTTTTCCATCGCACGGATAACTTCATCGCGCTGATCAGAAGGGAGCTGACCAGCATGAACTTTCTCGTTTTGATTTACAACATAGTCGCCATTTTTGTTGATGTAAAATATGCCCATTTCGGCTCTGTCATGATCCTGAACGACCGCATTTGGCATCCAGGAAAATACTTTACCCTTTAACTTCATAAGCGCCTCTATGGCCGCACATGTTTTCGCAGTTTTTCTTGAACGACTACGGCATTCGCTCAGTAAATCTAAGCCAAAATAGACACGGGCAGTATGCAAGTCTGCATCATCTGCACCTGGTAAAATGTCAACATCAACTTTAAGTTGGTGCTTACAATAATTGATTAAAGCCGATATTGGATTAGCCGCACTTTCAACCGGTATAGCGCTTATAATCCGGGCTATTTTTCGCTCAAGGTAAGATTTTGTGTCGGCCTGATGAGTGGCTTTAACAAATAAATTCGAAGTAATGTCCAATGGGTCTGCCAGACTAGGCGTGGCAGGGGTTGCAGAACATGAATTTCGTATTTCTGTTAAACCCGGTGAAATTGTGGGTTGCGAAGGATGTTCAGTGGAAATGACGGATAAACTCGCATGTACCTGTAAAGAGGATGATGGCATGGCAGTTCTATTTTGTATGCTGCGAGATAATTGTATCAGTTCATTGAGAAAGAGTCGATTTTCATGGATTTTAACAATCGCAGCCTCTGCTGCCTGATTCAGGCTTTCCATATCACTGTATGGAGAGCCACCATAGTGTTGAGGCGCTTCTACCGTAATAATTTCCATCCCTTCTGTGGAGAGAGTCAGGCCTACCACACCCAACGGCGGCCTATTTGTTTTTAATGGAATTTTTAAATAATTTAAAAAAAAATTTTGCAAGGCAAGCCACGGCACTGGAAGATTTTTTTGAGGAATGTTTTTGATAACACTCTCCTGCTCACTGCTGACATCATGGCTACGCTGTTGATCCATTTTTATAAATGAACGCATTTTAAAAACCCCAAAAATATTATTATGATATTTGCAAGCAATGGCGCTACTGCACTATACCTAAGCCGTTACGAAAGATAAAGCGCGTTGAAAAACAGGGCTGTCCCATCTAAATTTTGCTTGACTTGCTGTATGATGCGCGTCTTTAGACGAACGCATAGGGGGAAACCCACCTTGACAGATAGCCGTCCAGCCGACATCCCGCGCCAAAATATTTGTAATAGCTGTAGAAAAACATCATTGCTATATAAATGATGTTCAAGCAAGGTCGCTAACCCTGCTATTCTTTTTTTACCCCGACGATTAACAGAGCACTAAAATTATGGCCATCATCACTACAATCCTACCGGTCTTTTTATTGATTGCGCTAGGATGGATCACTATCCACAACAAGCTGATTGATGCACAAGGTCTTACTGCTTGCAAGACGCTGGTAACGCATTATGTTTTTCCCGCACTCCTCTTCATGGAAACAGCCTATACGGCTCCCGGAGAAATCATCGAGCCCAGGTGGATAGCTGCCTTTTTCATCGCCATGGCCATTATATGGGCACTCAGCTTTTTTGCTAATAAGTGGTTTTTTAAAAAAGATGTTAAAAGCAGCGCCATCCTTGCCATGCTTTGTGCTTTTCCAAACATGGGCGGCATGGGCATTCCTTTCTTACTACAACTTATTGGCGCTGCCGCAATTATTTCCGTTGCCAGAGCAAATTTTGTCATCTCATTAACCTTAATTCCCTTGACGATTGTATTGCTTAGCTTTGATGCAAACGCCAAAAATTCTCTTATAGCAACAATCGGCGCAGCAATGTGGCTAGCACTTAAAAAACCCTTGTTTTTAGCTGTATTCCGACATTCCAAGGATCCGTCTTTTTTGATAACTCTTCGTTAAAAATGCGTTTTAAATGCTCATTTACTTGCATGTAAACTGCGCTTTAAAACGCATTTTTGCCTCGATTTATACAAAAAATACAGATCCTTGGAATGCCGGTGTATTGATTGGCACAGCATTCAATCTTACCGGAATGACGCACCTTATCCCAAAGTTCATCGGCGAGACACTGCACATGATTTCGCAAGCCTGTATTTTCATTTCTCTTTTCACAGTAGGCGCTGCGCTCTACGGACATCGCATTACGATGAATCGCGTATTTGCATTCAATATGATGATGAAATGTATTGCAAACGGCTTCATCGCCCTCGGCATTGTTACGCTCTTTCATATCCATGGCAATGATGCAAAAGAACTCGTTTTATTATTAGCCATGCCGACAGCGACAATCGCAACCATCTTTGCCTTACAGTGGCAAATAGAAACGAGGGAAGCCATCAGCGTTTACCTGGAATCGACACTCTGCTCTATCATAACCTTGCCACTGTTTATCAACATAATGTCATAAAAAACAGTAACAGCTCAGGTGGGGTCAGATTTTGTAGAAAACGGCCAGATTTGAGGCAAGGTTTTGCGAAAAATTTCGCATCAGCCCGGCATCATGCGTCGTAATACATTATCTTTTTTGATGACATGATGATAAAGCGCTGCCAACACATGCAACGATACCATGACAATAATCACTATCGCTAAAATACTGTGCATTTGGAAAGCTAACTCAGCCAACGGTTTGTTCGGCACCGATGAAATAAAAGACAGATTAAAAACAATGCTGCCGGCGTGCGGCACATGCCCCGCCGCGACTGAACCCACCCAGCCAACAATCGGCATGGCAATAATGATGGCATACAAAAAGAAATGACCACCCCACTCCACGAACTTCATGAAAGCAGATGTTCCTGGTGGTGGTAACGGCTTGGGATTTAGCAAAGTCCACACCAAGCGCACCAGCATTAAACCTAAAATCGTCAGCCCGGTCAGCTTATGCAAATTGATGACCGTCGCTTTCAGCGTATCATTACCAATATCCGACATAAAATATCCAGCAATCAACATTAAGATCACCAGCGTCGAAATCAACCAATGCAACAATTTACTCACCGACCCAAATGTTTGTGGTGTATTTCTAAAAGTCATTCGTAGCCACTCCCTAAAAAAAAGGCCAGCAAAAACTGGCCTCTGATGAACCCATTCACTTTATTGATTACTCGTATAAACGTAAGAAGAACAATCAGACGATATCGTGATTTGCGCATTAGACGCCAACTGTGAAGTAATGGTGCTACACACCGCTGTTGGAATAGATGAACCTAAATTGACAGTGTAAGATGTAGCAGAGGTATTGGATATCGTGACCGTTGCACCATAAGGCGTGCTAAGCGAGCCCGTCGCACTGCCGGTGACATCTCTCGCCACTTGCGCTGTTGTGACATCCGCATAAGAACTCAACCCTTGATGCAATTTTTCCGCTGAAGCTGAAATAGCTTGAACCAGAGACAAAATAGCATTGGCATTTTGTGAATTGCTCGCAGTGCGATAATAACGAATGGACATAACGATGACCATCGCGGCAATGGCCAACACTAACATGATTTCTAGTAAGGTGACGCCTTTGTTAGCAGATGGGGAGCGGAAATAACGAGTCAACATATAAGGTTCCTTTTCATATAGAATGACAGAGTGGCAACGCTTTATTGATACTACAGAAGAGATTACTATAGTCTCTCACATAAGTAAATTGGAATGGCCGATGGAAACAATAGAAATTAACCCAAACACACCCGCATGCGGCAGCGTCATCTGGCTACACGGCCTTGGCGCCGATGGCGCAGATTTCGCGCCCATCGTTCAACAGCTTAACCTGCCCGCCACATTGCCACTCCGTTTTATTTTTCCACACGCGCCCGTGCGCCCCATCACCATCAATGGCGGCTATCCCATGCGTGCATGGTATGACATTTCTTCCGCCGTCTTCCAACATCAACACGATTGGGAAGGCATAGACGCCACCTTACAACAAGTCAACGCCATGATCAGCGCCGAAATTGCGCGCGGCATACCCGCAAATAAAATTATTTTAGCGGGATTTTCGCAAGGCGCAGTGATAACGCTATTAACGGGTTTGCGATCAACGCAACAGCTGGGGGGATTGCTCGCACTATCGGGCTACCTCCCTACGCCGGCGCAGTGCATTGCGCACGCAACCCACGCCGCCAAACAAACACCCATTTTCATCGCACACGGCACGCAAGACACGCTCGTCAATTATGAGTATGGCGAACAAGCCGCGCGCGCATTACAACAAAACGGATTTAATATCACGTGGCAGCATTATCCAATGGCACACACTGTCTGCGCAAAAGAAATTGCAGATATTGCGGCATGGCTACAAAAAATAGGGTAGGCATCGATGATGCTGCCTTGGAATGCAAGATCTTAAAGCGCGGCGCATAACCGGCATTCCAAGGATCTGTATTTTTTGTATAAATCGAGGCAAAAATGCGTTTTAAAGCGCAGTTTACACGCAAATAAATGAGCATTTAAAACGCATTTTTAACGAAGAGTTATCAAAAAAGACGGATCCTTGGAATGTCGGGTATAAAGTTATTCCGTGCACGTTTCTTAATTGCCGAAGGTAAACGTCATACCAGCAGAGGCTAAATCTAATGAACCGGTGTTACTGTTACCACGTGCACGCTGCCACTGGATATTAGCCGCGACATTGGACGTTAAGTTATAATCCACACCCACGCCGTAGAAAGCATTGGTTGCACTGCCATGCGATTTGCTAAACGAATATGTCGAAGAATTACTCGCGCTCACATGGCTGTGCGCCACACCTAACTTAGCAAATAAATCAAAGCCTGAATCTTGCAACGGCAAAATGCCTTTTGCGGCAATATCATATGAATAAAAGCTCAAATGCCCTGTGCTGCTATCCACAAATGTCACATTAGAATCAGCATAATTGGTATAACCCATTTCAACACCCACGTATGGGATAAATTTATAGCCCGCCAAAATATTCCAGCCAAAACCATTTTGGGAATGACTCGCAATACTCGCATCATTGCTCACATGCGAACGCGATTGACCCAAATTCGCTTCCGCATACCAACCATTTGGCGCAGCAACAGCCGCCATAGCCGCGCTCGTGGACAAGCCGACAACCACCGCGCCCATGGCGATAAGTACATTTTTGACCACTATTTTCATTATTTACTCTCCTGCAAAAAAATTAGAATACGGGATCGAACGCTACAAATAATCAGCATATTATTTTAATGCATATAACAATCCTAAACTAAAACGATCATCTGTCGGACGTATGCGATTACCAAATGCAGTGAAGCTGCGATAAACTAGACGATTGTATTCGCCGCGTAAATTAAAATTATCTGGCAACATAAATTGCACACCTAAACCTAACACACTTGCGCCAACTTGATTATATGACGTACTAGATGTCGCATCACTTGGCGTAACCGATTGTGTTAAATCAAACCGCGAACGCTCGGCACCAATACGTGCATAAATCATCACCGGTTGAAACACCACACCCGGTATCAAACTCAAGCCATAGGTGTAACGCATACGCAGACGCGCAGTCGAGTCACCATTGACCGTATTAATTTGTCGCGTCGCACTGCGGCCAGACGTAAACGCACCGCTTGCTTCGCCTGCCAACCAAAAATGTTTCGCCAACAAACCACCAAAACCCAATACCGCACCGCCATACATGCCATTGGCATCAAAATTTTGCTTTTGCATCGTATCAGATAAATCCCAGTGGCCATTATCAAGACCGATCGTGAGACCCACATAAGGAAACGACGTTTCAGCAGCTGATGCTACCGGTGGCAGCAAGAAAAAACTTGCTAACAAGCACGTAAAGAGAGCGACTTTGTTTTTACGAATCTTTTTCATATTACCATCCTTAGTCATGCGGATCAGTATACTGAACTGACCCGCTACATCCTTTTCTTAATAGCGGAACCCAATTGAATCCGCGATAACTCGAACAACTAACCGAAATGATAAAGCATACCTAAGCCAAAACGGTCACTCTTCAATGAACCATTGTATTGGATATAGTCATACTCACCGCGCACATCCCAGCTAGGGTTGATAGCAGTTTGCATGCCTAAACCCAATTCAACGCCATCTTTACTGGAGCGATGTTTGAAATGCGCATCCTGCAATCCTAAGCGCACAAATCCCAAGGTATCCTGACTTAGCATGACACCTGGAATAAAGCTAATGCCATACGCATAACTCGATGAGAGTTGGCTGCTAGAATTATTCAGATCCGCTGTCACAACATCAGCAAACACTTCGCCTGCCATATAAAAACCGTTGCTCACCACGCCACCATAACCACCAAAAATCGTCAATGGCACACCACGGTAAGAAGAGCCATGAGAAGAATTTACCGTTAAACCCAAACCGCCACCCACATAAGGCGCGGGTGCAGCAGCCGCTGCAAAAGCAGCAGAAGCAACAGAAGATACTGCAATAAATAACGCACCGGTCATCAGTAATTTTTTAGCTATCATTTTTTTTAACATGTCACGCTCCGTCATTATAGATTTATAAAAAAAAATGTATCGTATCTCACAAAGAATAGGATAGGGGAACTGAACACGCAACACACTGCATTGATATCCTATAGCATAATACCGCCTTATTCAACCGCACTACCTATCGCCCGACGTTATCGCATCCTGCGCAACATAAGGTGTGAAAACTTCATTCAATTGACGATTCACACGAATAAATGTTGTCCGCTTAGATAATTCTTTCAAACGATGCGCACCAACATAAGTACACGCCGAACGAATGCCGCCCAAAATATCCAACACCGTATTTTTTACCGCACCACGATAAGGCACATTCACCGAACGCCCCTCACTGGCACGATACTCCGCCACATTGCCATGGTATTTACCCATCGCTTCAGCCGAACTCATACCATAAAAGCGTTTAAATTTACGGCCATTTTCTACCATCACTTCGCCCAAACATTCATCATGTCCCGACAACATACCGCCCAACATCACAAGATCCGCGCCCGCCGCAAAGGCTTTGGCAACATCACCCGGCGAAGTACACCCCCCATCAGCACACACATGCCCACCCAGACCATGCGCCGCATCGGCACATTCGATAATAGCCGATAGTTGCGGATAGCCGACGCCGGTCTTTTCGCGCGTCGTACAAACTGAACCAGGCCCAATACCAATTTTAACAATATCCGCACCGGATAAAATTAATTCTTCAACCATTTCACCCGTCACCACATTCCCCGCCATGATGACTTTTTGCGGATACGTATTGCGCAAACGTTCTAAGAATTTCACAAAATATTCGGTGTAACCATTCGCCACATCTAAACAAATCATCGGCACATCCACAACCGCCAAAACTTCTTGTAATTTTTTAAAATCCGCTTCCGACACGCCGGTTGAAATAAAACTATGCGCCAACGCATTAGGGTTGCGTGCAGCGAATGCTTGCCAATCTGCTAGCTGCGCAAATTTATCCAGCGCCGTCGCCAAATCATGCGCCGCAAGCGCCTCCGCCATAGCAAACGTACCGGTATGATCCATGTTGGCTGCCACCAGCGGCACGCCCCGCCACTTCACACCCGCATGACGAAAATGCAATTCACGCGTTAGCGAAACTTCAGCACGTGATTTTAATATGCTACGCTTAGGCCGAATCAACACATCTTTAAAATCTAACTTGATATCATATTCGATACGCACGACTATTTTCCTTTCTCTAAACACGCATAATAAAAACCATCACCCTGATTCATCCCCGGCAACCATTGTTTACCGATTTTACAAGCTACGCCAGCGGTGACGTCAATTTTTTTCTCTATCGCATCCGCATGCTGCGCCATAAATGCTGCCAACACTTCGGCATTTTCTTGCTGGAAAATCGAGCACGTGACATAAAGCAAACGTCCGCCTATTTTTAGTAGCGGCCATAACGCTGTCAATAAGCGCAATTGCGTTGCCGCCAACACAGGAATATCCGCCGCACGTCGCAATAATTTGATATCCGGATGACGACGAATCACGCCACTGGCCGAACACGGCGCATCCAATAAAATACGGTCAAATGGCACACCCTCCCACCAGGAGGCTACAGCAGCTGCGTCAGCGGCAACTAATTTGGCAGCCAAACCTAAGCGCGTCAAATTTTCCGCGACGCGCGCCAAACGTTTTTCATCTTGATCGATTGCTGTCAAACTGGCAAGCGCCGGTTGATATTCCATGAGATGCGCTGTCTTTCCCCCTGGCGCAGCACAAGCATCTAATATATGGTCGCCTGGCTGCGGCTCAAGTAAGGTCGCGGCTAATTGCGCAGTCGCGTCTTGCACGGAAACTTCGCCTTGCAAAAATCCAGGCAATTCGCTGACATTGACGGGATTTGCCAACACAATGCCCGCTGCCGTATCCGCCAACGCCTGCGCGCCCGGTAATTTTGCCAAATAATCGGCACGCGAAATTTTTTGCAAATTAACCCGTAATATCAATGGCGGATGTTGGTTATTGGCCGCAAAAATTTCAGCCGCCTGTGCCGGCCAATCCGCTTGAATTTTTTCTGCCAACCATGGCGGATGCGCGTGATGTTCATAAGCGGGTTTACGCCGTAAATAATTGCGTAATACGGCATTGACCAAACCCTTCGCCCAGTCTTTATTGAGCAAAGAACAGACGGCGACTGTTTCCGCAACGGCTGCGTGGGGCGGTATTTGCATATGTATTAATTGGCATAACCCCAGCAGCAATAACAAACGCACATCATCGTCTTTATTTTTCAAAGGTTTTTCAAGCAACTTCGCCAACAAAGCCTCTAGCTGAAAATACCACCGACACGCCTCATAACACAAAGCTTGCACGAATGGCTCACTGAAATTGACATCTAACGAACGGCCACGCAATACATTCTGCATGACGTGCACAGCATCAAAACGCGCGTTTTTTTTCATATAAGACGCATCCCAACGTTAAATGTGTGCGCATGGCCTAGCAATACATTCGCGACAGACAACGCGCGGCCGCCGGGCAACTGGATGACTTCCAAGCGCAGCACCCCCGCGCCCGTTGCCACAAAAATGCCATCATGATCAATCCGCTCAATTTCACCTGGCGATAGACGGGCTTTTTCACGCAATGCAGCCGCCTGCCAAACACGCAATGGTTGGCCATTCAATAAAGTAAAAGCAATCGGCCGCGGATAAAATCCACGAATACGCAGCGCAATCTGCTCAGCGGATTCATGCCAAACAATATGCGCTTCCTCACGTGAAATTTTATTGGCATATGTCGCATCGGCAGCCACTTGTGTTTCAGGGATGAGCGTAGGAAAAATTTCTAATGCTTTGAGCAAGGCTTCGCTACCTAATTGCGCCAAGCGATCATGCAAACTCGCGCTGGTATCGCTTGGTAATATGGGGCATTTGACGCGATAAAGCATATCACCCGTATCCAACCCCCTATCCATTTGCATAATTGTTACGCCTGTTTCACTCTCCCCCGCTAATAATGCACGCTCAATCGGCGCCGCACCCCGCCAGCGCGGCAATAATGAAGGATGGACATTGATACACCCTAACCGCGTAGCGCGCAATACCGGCTCAGGTAAAATCAAACCATAAGCAACCACAATCATCATGTCAGCATGCATATCGATGATATGCTGCTGTAGCGCTGCATCACGCAAACTGACAGGTTGAAATAGGGGTAAGTGTGCCGCAAGCGCCGCTTGCTTGACAGGACTGGTCGCTAACTGGCGGCCACGACCCGCTGGACGATCAGGCTGCGTGAATACCGCACAAATAGTGTGCCCCGCAGCATGCAGCGCATTCAATACGCGCACGGAAAACACCGGCGAGCCTGCAAAAATAATTTTTAAGTTAGATGACATATATAATATAAAGTCTCAGCGCTCATCTGCCGCAGCAATTTCTTTCACGCATTCTGGAATCAAGCGCGTCAACTTACGGCCCGCAATTTCAGCAAATTGCAGCGTAAGATCATGTGTTACTTTTTCTGTACTCATGCCAACCGCCAAATTAGTGATCGCAACGACTGCTGCCACCCGCAAACCACAATGGCGCGCCAAAATAACTTCCGGCACCACCGACATACTGACGGCATCTGCACCCAACATACGAAATGCACGAATTTCTGCTGGCGTTTCAAATGTCGGCCCCAATAACGATAAGAAAACGCCTTCCGGCAATTGGATACCGAGACGTTGCGCCTGCGCCTTGAAAATATTGCGCCAATCAAGATCATATGCATTTTCCAGACTGACGAAACGCGGACCCACCGACTCATCATTAGGCCCGACCAACGGATTGCCTGGCTGAAAATTGAGATGATCATTAATCAACATGATGTCACCCGCGCCCACTTCAGCACGCATTGAGCCGGCCGCACCCGTCACAATCAAAGTCCGCGCGCCTAATTGCCATACGATGCGCACTAAGGTGCGAATCGATTCATCTGATACACCTTCGTAACGATGCAAGCGTCCTTTCAAACACACGACTGGCACGCCATTCATATAGCCCATGACTAATAATGAGGCATGCCCCGACACACCGCCGGCGGTCAAACCGGGAATCGCTTGATAAGGAATGGTAATGGGATCCGTCAATTGATCCGCTAATCCACCCAAGCCAGAACCCAAAATAATGCCCACCTTGGCATAAAAGTTAGGCGCAAAGCGTCGGATCGCGCGCATTGTTTCAGATAAAGGAATCGTCATAAAATTTTTTACCTATGCTATGTCCGGCATTCCACACCTTTGTCTTTTTCGATAACTCTTCGTTAAAAATGGGCTTTAAATGCTCATTTACTCGCGTGTAAACTGCGCTTTAAAACCCATTTTTGCCTCGATTTATACAAAAAATACTTCGGTGCGGAATGCCGGCTATATATGTAAATTAAATAACCTGCAAAACCTGACACCTGCTGAAAAGGGATTACAGAATATTGACCCCAACCAACCACGAAATACCGGCCATTAAAAAAAGAATAGGCGGCCATAAAATATACGATAACACGCCGCTCACCATCAATAGAATCAACACAAAAAAACCATAAGGTTCGAGGCGATGCAGCTGCCAACCCAGTCGTTGCGGCACTATGTTCATGAGGATACGGCCGCCATCCAAAGGTGGAATGGGTAAGAAATTCAATACGGCCAGCGTTAAATTAATCATGACCCCAAATTGACTCATATACGAGAGTGGCGCACCAAACCACGGATTCACGTTGTAGCTTAGACGTAACGCCAGCGCCCAAAGCACTGCCATGACAATATTGGCAAGCGGGCCGGCTGCGGCAACTACGACCATATTGCTGCGCGGATTACGCATATTGCGTGGGTCAACGGGCACCGGCTTGGCCCAACCAAACAGAAAGCCACCCAGCGCCAACAAAACGAGGGGCAAGAGAATCGTGCCAACGGGATCGATGTGTGGAATGGGATTTAATGTGAGCCGCCCGGATAATCGCGCGGTTTTATCACCAAATCGCTCCGCCACCCAACCATGCGCGACTTCGTGCACGATAATGGCAAGCAATACCGGCACGGCATAAATAGCGATCTTTTGCACAAAAGTAAATTGAGTCATGTGAACCAGTATACTATCAATACTAACGCGTATGCACCCTGTATCTTAGCTGCTTATGCTCACATTCTTTATAGAAGACACTCGAAACACGACGATAATCAACAAAGTCAGCACCACCAAGATCATCGCCAACGGTAACTGACTATGATAGGTCAAACTGGCAGAGACAAACGTACAGGCACTGGCACCGAGATTTTGCAACCCCCCCAACAACGCGCCCGCTTTACCCGCCGCTTGACCAAACGGTTCAAGCGCCCCCGCCGTTGCCGCAGGAAAAATCATGCCGCTGCCAAAAAAATAAAAGCAAATCGGAATTAAAATCGCATAGATATTCAGCCAACCCAAAATAGCTGTCAATAATAATGAAAAAGCACCCAGCGCCAACAACACAATACAACACATTATAATTTGATTTAATGTCAGCCATTGATGCAAACGCCCCGCCAACCACGCGCCCAATAAATATCCAAACAAAGGCGATACAAAAAATAAACTGACCGCCAACGGCGAATAATGTAATAAATGCGCGAACAAAATACCCGCCGAGGCTTCAAAAACCGACACGCCACCAAACACCAACATTAGACAAAGCACATAACCTTGAAAACGCGGTTGCGATGCAATTTCCCAATAACTGCGTAACGCTAAATGTAACTCCGTCCCAGGCATACGCACATAGCGATTGGTTTCAGGTAGATAATAATAATGCGCCAGCATTGTTGCGATGCCAGCAAACAATAAAAAAGCAAAATCCGCACGCCAGCCCAAACTCGCCGACAATACCCCGCCCAATAAAGGCCCCAACAGGGGTGCAATAATCAATGCGCTGCTCATATAACTGGTGGCCACATGCAATTGCCGACCGGTATATAAATCACGCATAGCCGAACGCGCCATCATACCGCCCACACCCGCGCCCGCACCTTGAATCAAGCTGCCCACTTCAAGCCAACCTAAACTGGGCGCACACGTCGCAACAAGCGAGCCAATACAAAATATCAGCACCCCCACCAACACGCATGGACGTCTACCAAAATAATCTGATAAAGGACCATAAAAAAATTGCGACACACCATACATGATGAGATAACACGCCATCACCGCTTGCACTTTACCGGCACGCACCACAAGGCCATGCGCTATCTGACTCATCGCTGGCACATAAATCGTATTCGTTATTTGGCCGAGCGCGGCGAGCACGGCGACTAATAAAATAATGTGCAGTAACCGCGGGTCACGCATGACTTATAACTCCGTCCGCACGCCCGCATCCGTACGGCTGGAAAAAAGATTCTGCATTGACGTACCCAATTGGCCGGCAAGATTATGTAACAGTGATGGAGACGGCGTGTAATCGGCATAAGCGTCAACTTTAAATTCTTTTGGCAAGACACTGCCCAAATCACCCAAACCATCCACTAACCCTAACTTCAACGCACTTTTGCCCGACCAAAAATCACCCGAAAATAACACATCGGGTGCACCATGTAATTTACCTTTACGACTCGCCAATACCACATCTTGAAAATTACCATGCACTTCTTCAATCACTTGATGGATTTTAGCAACATCCGCGGGTTTTTGCGGCATGAAGGGATCAAGACGATCTTTATTAACACCTGCCGTATAAACGCGCCGCTCTACGCCAAGTTTTTTGATTAAATCCACATAGCCAAAATCTTTCATGATGACACCGATGGAACCCGTCAGTGAATTTTCATTGACATAAATTTTATCGGCTGCCGCTGCAACATAATATGCGCCAGACGCCAACATATCTTCGCCGACCACCACGACTTTTTTATGATACTGTTTTTTCAAGCGTAAAATAGCATCATGAATAATGGCTGCCTGCACCGGCGTGCCGCCGCCAGAATTAATATCCAACACAACACCTTTGGCATCACGATCAGCAAATGCACTGGCCAAGGTTGGCAAAACAGCGCGTGCCGAAAAATCTTCGCCAGGGCCTATCATGCCGTCGAGGCGCACCAACGCGACATACCCTTTACTCAGATCGCCAACTTCACTGCTATTACGCGCATGACCCAGCAAGATAAACCCAAAAAACACAATAAAAATAAAACTAAAAAAGAAGCGGAAATTTTTCCAAAACCGCGCGCTACGCTGCTCGCGCAGCAAATCTTTTAATATGTAATCAGTCGCGTCACGCATAGCATCCTCATCCTATCAATATACTCAAGCCGGGTATCATATAGTATTTTGCCACCCGTGGCATGTAGCGGTGTATAGCTTCTCAGAAAAATCTTTTGGCATTTCGCGATGGGGGCTCCGGGGGGAGAATCGCGATTCTAATGGTATTCAGTTAGGCAGGCGAGGGGAACTGAGTCCGCAGCACACTGCATCGGACGAGAGTCAGAGGGGGAGAATGGCGCTCTCCCCCTCTGACAACTCCCCCATCACAACCCCACGAGGATACATCAAACCGTTAACCGGCTTACCCTTAAATTCCGGCTTACCCTTAAATTGGCGAAGCCAGTACTGCGATTGAATGTGAACTATTCCAATTT
>VFKI01000099.1 GCA_009885665.1 Gammaproteobacteria bacterium | reverse complement strand
TTTTTCTTCTTCCGGTACGCTTATATCTGACACCACGCTGGGCGCAATCTGTCAAAGTTATTTATGCGCAGAGCCTAATGCTCCGTCAATACAGTGTGCGGCGTACTTCAGTTCTTCTACCCTATCTTTTGTAATAGATGCATAGCTTGTGTTCAAAATAATATTTGTGACAGAGCCATCATACCTAATCTAGCGTACGTCGATAACGCTTCAGCGCGATGGCTAACATTACGCCCATAAAAACCAGCATTGGCCAGACATCGACCCAGGTGTCGGTGAACGTTACGCCTTTCAACATAATGCCACGCACAATATTGATAAAGTGGGTCAGCGGTAATGCATTCGCTAACCATTGCGCCCAGATGGGCATGCCGCGAAAAGGAAAGGCAAATCCGGATAACAACATGGAAGGTAAAAAGAAAAAAATACTCAGCTGACTGGCTTCTAATTGTGAGCGCGCGAGTGTCGAGACCGTAATGCCTACGGCAAGATTGGCCAGAATAAATGGTAGCGATAATACCAATAATAATACGCTGCTACCCACTAACGGCACATTAAAAAACCAGCGGGCAATCAATAAAATAATAAAAATTTGTAAATACCCGACAATGACAAAAGGCGTGGCTTTACCCATAATGACTTCGAGCGGCCGCAGCGGCGTTGCTAATAATGTTTCTAGCGTGCCACGCTCTTTTTCACGTGTTAATGCCATGGCGGCAACCATCACAAAGGTCATCGTTAAAATAGTGCCTAATAATCCCGGTACAATATTATATTGGGTAATACCGGCTGGATTATAACGGGTATGAACGATTAATTGCGCCGGCGCAGTTGTCGGTGCTTGTTTAACAATACCGTTTAAATCATATTGAAAAACGCTATTCATTAAACCATTTGATGCGGCAACCGCATAGGCAACTGACACCGGATCAGTGCCATCGACTTCTAGCAGCGCAGCAGGATGCTCGCCACGCACGAGTTGACGCGAGAAATTAGGCGGAATGTGTAAGCTAAATAACACTTGATGCGTCATCATTTCTTTTTCTGCGGCTTGTTCGCTCGCTGGGAAAAATTTAAAATTAAAATATTCTGTATTTTGTAAGCCGTGAATCAGTGTCCGTGAAAATTGACCGCGATCCATGTTGACTAATGCGGCAGGTAAGTGGCGCGGATTCGTGTTGATGGCATAACCAAATAAGAGTAATTGCACGATCGGCAAGCTAATAATCATCGCAAAAGTACTGCGGTCACGGCGAAATTGCGTAAATTCTTTGATGAAGAGACCCCATAAGCGTGCCCATGAAAAATTTTCTTGCATGTATAACCTCATGATGACGTGGATGCCGCTTTTTGATGCTGACCAACTAAATAAATAAAAACGGTTTCTAACGAAGTGAGCACCGGTTCGCAGCGTAATTGCGGCCAATGCTGGCACACTATTTGCGCAGCATCTGCTTGCAGCGCAGTAAAACGCAAGGCATTTCCCCAGAATACCACTTGATCAATACCGGGCAAGCGCTGCAGTGCATCGGCGAGCTGCGGTGTTATTTTTTCTGCCGCTGTCACCACTTCCCAGGTGCGTAATCCTGTGTCAGCAATAATTTCTTCAGCGGTGCCGGTCGCAATTAAACGGCCATTAATAATATAAGCGAGTCGATTACAACGCTCCGCTTCATCCATATAATGCGTGCTGACTAACGAAGAAATACCCCGCGCGGCTAAACGCGAAATTTCATTCCAAAAATCACGACGTGCACGCGGATCGACACCCGCTGTCGGTTCATCCAATAATAATAATTGCGGTTCATGCACTAAAGCGGCAGCAAGCGATAAGCGTTGTTTCCAACCGCCCGATAAACGTTCCGCCAATTGATTGGCAAAAGGGGTTAAATTTAAAGTGGCAATGATTTCTTCAACGCATTGCTTTACTTGGGCAATTTGATAGCTGCGCGCAATAAATAATAAATTTTCACGTACAGTTAAATCGGGGTAGAGGCTGAATTTTTGCGGTACATAACCAACGCGACGCTTAATCGCATCACTTTGCGTGAGAATATCAAATCCTAAACAACGACCTTGGCCAGCATTAGGCGTCAGTAAACCACACAACATGCGTAGCGTGGTTGTTTTACCACTGCCATTTGGACCGAGAAAGCCAAAGATTTCGCCCCGTTTAACTTGTAATGAAACATTATGCACGACTTCTTGTCCGGCAAATGATTTACTCAGGCCATCAACGGCAATTAATAATGATTCAGTCATATGGTTTATTGCCAATCAACGTCAACAGGTTGTCCCGGATGCCAATGATGCGCTTGCGCAACGGGCACAGCCGCTTCTACACGATAAACCAGTTTAGTGCGCGTTTCATTGCTATAAATAATCGGTGGAGTATATTCAGCGGTGGGCGCAATAAAATTAATAATGGCGGATTGCGCATGGGATTGGCCGTCCACATATACATTGACTTTTTCACCGATTTTTATTTGGCTTAATGCAGTTTCTGTGATATAAAAAATCACCCGAATATCTGTTGGCGCTAATAAGGATAATATCGGACTGCCGGCGGAAACATATTCTCCACTACGATAATACGTATCAAATACTTCGCCATTTACCGGCGCAGTTTGAATTTTTTGTTGTATATGCCATTGATTTGCAGCAACGGTTGCCGTCAAGGCGGCAATATTCGCATCGTTCGCCGCCAATTGTGCCACCGCAGCATCACGCTGTGCCAGCGCACTATCACGCGTCGCCACATCCAACGCATGACGCATCACTAAGGTTTGATCACGCTGTAAAGTGATTTCGGTATAGCGTACATTGGCGACTTGCGCGGCGCGTTGCGCGTTTGCTTGATTTAATAATTGCACGCTATTGTTATATACATCTTGTTCTGGCCGTGCCTCGAGATGAAATAACGTTTGGTGGGTATGAACAACATCTCCCCGCTTTACGCTCAATTCGAGTAAACGTCCCGCGACGGGTGCCGCGACATAAGTGTAGCGTCCCTCAATATAGCCTTGCGCGCGATGCGTTTGCTGCGAACAGCTTGCTAACCATACTGTTAACGCCGCGCCTAATATGAATAACAACGTGTGGTAGCGAGACGGCTGTTTTACATCTAATCGATTCAACACAATATATAGACTCCTGTATAAAATCACCCAACTGCCGATGACTTTTTCGACTGGAAATTTGTAACATATTGATTAATAAACATATTTTATTTTAAAATCGCGTTGTCAGTGCATGGTCTGTTGCGCATCACGGCTGGCTGCTTGAGACCCCTTGATCCCTGTATTGCGCACGTAACTGGCGTCGCATAATTTTACCCGTTGCGGTGCGGGGTAATGCATCGATGCGAATAATCGTATGAATGCGGAATAAGGGATTTAATTGTTGATTAATACGTTGTTGTAATAAGGATTTTAATGTTTCTGTATCATCGGCGATTGAGGTCACCATAAATAAGACTAATTGACTGGGGCCGGGTGTGGCCGGCGCTACGGCAATTGCCGCAATTTCGGTAATATTAGCAAACCCTGTCAGCGCGCGCTCAATTTCAGCGCTGCTGACTTTAATGCCTGATAAATTCATCGTATCATCAGCGCGTCCCAGCATGCGATACGCGTGCGGCGCCAAGCATTCAATTTCATCGCCATGTCGTCGCATAAACTCCGGCATGTCAGCATAATAAATTTGATGATGATCCGCATTTAATAATTCAGTGGATAAGCCAATGGACGGGGGTAATAAGGCAACTTCGCCGCGCGTGGTGAACTTGCTGTGGTCTTCATTCAGTAACACAAAATCAAGACCCATGACGGGCGTCGTTAATATCGATGGACAACATGGACTAAATAGCGTACTCGAAATATACGCGCCACCGATTTCTGTGCCGCCACAATATTCAATAATGGGTTGATAAGCCGCGCGACTGGCAAGATACAGCATATCCTCTGGATTGGAACACTCGCCACTCGATGCAAATACGCGAATTTTTTGCCAGTCAACTTTTTCAAGTACGCCAGATTTGCGCCAGCTGGCCACCAATGTTGGCACGACGCCCAATACCGTGACCGATGCATCGGCGACAAATTCGGCAAAGCCGCGCGTGTGCGGCGCATCCTCATAAAGTGCAATCGTTGCTTGATTGATTAAACCGGCAAAAACTAACCACGGCCCCATCATCCAGCCTAAACTGGTTGGCCAACAGACAACGTCATTTTTATTGATATCGATATGTAAATTTGCGTCTGTGGCACATTTAATTGGCGTGGTATGTGTCCAGGGAATCGCTTTGGGCGTACCGGTGGTGCCCGATGAAAATAACAACGTACAATGCGCATCGGCATGAGACGCAACCGGCGTAAAAACATGCCGCGTATTTAAAAATTTTTTCCAGGCCGGTGTATCGATGACAATTGCATCGATTGGGCATGCCGCATTAATTTTGCTATATAACGCTAAGGTTTTACCCTCACGGCATACATTCGTTTGTGTAAAGATTAATTTAACGTGACTGATCGCAAGTCGAGTCGCAATTTCTTCTCCCGAAAAACTTTCCGCTATGGAGACAACGACGCCGCCCATGCGAATAATGCCTAAATAAATGGCCACGGCTGTCGCATGCATCGGTAACGCAATCGCGATAGCATCGCCGGGTTGATAGCCTAAACGCTGTAAATTTGCAGCAATTTTATTGACGCGGTTTTCCAGTGTGCCATAAGATAGACTGCCCGTAGGCGTAATAATCGCCGTTTTGTTAGCGGGCGCAATAAAACAACTATCGACAATATTAAAGCGTGCGCCGACTAACCAATGCGGCTGCTCGATGCCATCCGTTATATCCAGCAACTGCGTCGGCGGGGTTTGAAAACGAATGGCGAGTTTTTCTAACATCATCTGCCAAAATGCCGCTTTGTGAGCGATACTCCAGCGATGAAAGGCGGCGACCGTCTCGCATCGCTGCATGCGCATGCATGCCGCCAATTGTGTATCACGCGTGTCGCCGGGTAAATAAAAAGGCGCAGCGTGCGGTCGGTCGGCGCGCATGGGATAGCACTGATTGAATAATAATAAATGTAAGTCGAAAGCATGTGCCGGCGTGAGTATTTTTGTTGCGATAGCTTGCCAGGCGAATTCGGGGGGGAATGTCGCCAGCCAATGATCAATCGTGTTTGCGTCGTGGGCGGACAGGCCCAATTCTTCCAGCATTGCGGTGCTGATGGTCATGCGGCTTAGTCTCGCAGGGGCAAATGCTGTAACAACCAGTCAGGCAGCAGTACCGGTCGACCCGTGCTGCGGTCAACCCAAACGATGGTGGTTTCGCCGGTGGCATAGATAATGTCAGGGGCGCTGGCGGAGCACAGGATATAGCTTTGGCTGAAGCTATGGCGACGCGGGGCGCTGACGTACAGATGCGTGCGGATGGTTTCTGGAAAAATAATGGGTTTTTTATATGTACAGCTGGCAGCGGCGATGACCGGACCTTGTGTTTGCCAGTCGATCGATGGCGTGCTGATCGTTGCCATCCAACGGGCGCGTACTTCTTCAAAATACGATAAAAATACCGCATTATTGGCATGGCCGAACGCATCCATATCATGCCAACGCATAATGATGTCGGCAGTGTGCAGTAAGATGGGATCGGCCATGATCAATTTCCAATTAATCTAACATACAATTAATCTAACATACAATTAATCTAGCATACCATGTTGCTTTAATTTCTTGCGCAACGTGCCGCGTGAAATGCCTAAGATGTGTGCCATTTTCACTTGGTTATAGTGGGTATGGTTGATCAACACTTCAAGCAATGGACGTTCGATTTCTTCTAGTAAAATAGAATAAAAGTCGACCGGCTGTTCGCTGCCGATATGGGTGAAATAATTGCTTAAGGTGTCTCTCACTGCTTGCTTTAAGGTGGTGCTCGTTTGATTTTCAGTCATGTTCATTCGCTCTATCATTCCAATAACTCCGTTCTTGTCATATACGGCGGGCTTGATTAGGTGCCCGCCGCCACACTTTTGATTACCTGGTGCTACCTGGCGCTATATAGATTCTCAGATCAGTCCGCTGGAATGGCCTAGCGAGCTACCCCCATTGGCTTCGCCGATCTTAGGGTATTTGAGCCAAACGACTTTTCTAAAGAAGCTAAACATCACTCTGTTGCCAAGGTGGACTGTCGGCGCATGATAGCAGCATAGGTATCTTGTATGCCAGTATTCTTGAGCGGTATTACTTTCTGCGTTTTGCCCGTTGACTTTAACTTGCGTGTTGCTGTCGTTTTAGTGACCTTTTCCGTCTTCAGCGTCTTGCCCAATTGCTTTAACGCCTTGCTCAGTTTGATATATTTGGCGCGGCGTTGTGTTAGACGGCTGTACAGATCCGTAATTTGCGCCAGCGTTTTCATTTCTTGCGTCAATGTCGTCGTGGTTTGCTGCAAGGCCTTAGCGGCGGTGCGCATGGCGGTCGTTGGCGTGGCGCGTTTGGTGGTCTTGCCGCGCGTACCTGTCGTGCTACCGAGTTTACGGCAACGTTGTTGCTGCGTTTTTAGGCGGGTTTTGAGCGTGGCGATGGTGACGGTACATTTTTTCTGCTGCGTTTTCAGCCGATCCAATTCGTGTTGACATAAGCCTGCCAATTTCGTGGGGACTTGAATAAATTCTTTTTCCAAGCTTTCCATCAGAGATAAGACATCTTTGCTCGGGATGGATTTTTTTGCGGTGGTGGTGCGGGTGGTCTTACGTTTCGTCGTGATACGTTTCATGGCTTGCTATCCTTATTCCATTAGACACCGGAGGGAAGAATGTATCATCCGCTCCGACGCGCTGTCTATAGAAAAACAGCACGGCATGACAAAAATATGCCATGCCTGGTGAAATGGTCGTGTGCTGTACGATAGCTAGGCAAGTAATTTCTTTTTATATCAAACAGTTAAGTTGGCAAGGTCTGCGGCCTCATTTTTCACAAACAGCAACTATACTTCAAGTGGAGGATTCTTTCGACGTGTAGAGTAAATGGGAGGTGGTATGCCAAATCGAAATTCAGAGTCGGAAGCGCCTGAGCAAGAAGAAAAAATTAATTTGGACACTTTAAGAAAGCAGTTTATAGATAAAGTTGGCAATTATGAGCTCACGGATCCGCAGGATAAAGTAACAGTGCTAACGACAGAAGAGGCGCATGCGAAGGTGGCAGCGATACTGAATAATAAAGATGCGGTTGAGGCGTTATATACTGAGACGCAGCCATCCAGTAGAGTTTCGCAAGAGAAACTTATCAATTATATTTTTGACAATTGTAATAAAATTCCTGTCGACCCAAAAGCACTCGAGATGCTAAATAATAATGCGGCAAATGAAACTGTATCGACAGAGCAAGTCATGGAAGCGTTGCTTGGGAAGGAAGGCGTTGCCTTGTATCAAGACGCTTTTAAGGAAGAAAGAGAAAGCTGTGAATATAGAGATGCAGATTTTCTCGTATCGACGGATTTCCATCCTGGATCAAAACTAAAAAATCCTTTTGTTTTATGGGTGGCAGGCCCATCTGCGTCAGGTAAAACATATGCAACAAGCAACATGGTTAAATTAATTGCTGAGCAGTTGCCAAAAGAAAGCGCTGGTGTAGAGCAGGGTAATTATGTGGTTACAGTAGACGGTGCAAATGAGCGTAAAATGTCGCAAATGCGCCAACTTGTTGTGCAGATCGCTTTAAAGAAAGGTTTTGCTGGCATTGAAGATTTAGAAGACGTGGGCAATAAATCCGCTGCTGGCGGTGGCGTAAAAAAATATGTTGAGCGAGCAGCTGAAACGGCTAAGCTTAATATAGTCATTCCGGAGACATTTGCTGCAAATAAAAAAAAGAAATTAAAAAAAATAAAGAAATATGCGAAAGATTCAAATAGAGTGCAGATATTCTCAAAGATTGTCGGCAGAAAAAATGAAAAAGGCGAAAAAAGTGCAGAAGATAAAAGAAGATTTAAAAATACCGTAACAATCCAGGGTATTTCACGTGCTTTTTCTCCAGTAAAATGGATAGGTACGATTAAACCAAACAATCGCAGCATTGACGTTGAATCTAAAAAATATGGTGGTTTCTTTGGATTTAAAGTTGGATTTGAAGCTGGAAAAAGTGCATCTGGAGACGCCAGAAAAACATACGTGAAGCACCAAGCAAAAAACAATAACCCATTATTATATATTGAATCTACCAATGATGTTATTTTCGTTAAACCAGAAGAAAAAGAGGGGGAAATTGTAAGATGGGTTGAATGCACTGATCCAAAGGAAGATGCGAAGAGCGTCGATCTGGTGAGGATGCCCATTGATCTTTATGATTTATATAAAGGAATGGGCGAGGATGACATGCGGATGTCTAAGAAAGCATTGGAGGGATGGAGAGATCGACAGCTAAAAAATCCGGATCGGCCATCGTTAAATAAAATAACAACGAATATGCCACGACAGGTATCGATGAATAAAATTCAAGATAATATTAAAAATACGCTATCAAAATGCGGCAAAGGCCACGATAATATCTTGAAAAGCGATATTTTAGCAAAAGATAATCTACAACTTGCGCTTGATGATGGGGAATTGCCAACAGTCTTGCAAGGCGAAGCAACAGATAAAAGCGTGCTTGCCTATATTACGCAAGCGATGCATTATCACGAGAAAAATACTTTCTTAAATCCACCACAAGTCTGTACGCGCTGGACGGCGGGCACTGGCGATAAGCAGATTACCATACTGCATGTGGATACGGATGCGACGTTGAAGATGGCGGATAGTGATAAGCAGCGCAGTAAAATTATTTGTGGCCATGACCTTGCGGTACGTCAGCTCAGTTTGTTGGGTGGCGTGATAGAAATGATGCAATATGGTCTTGCGGGCATTAATGATGAGCAAGCTCGAAAAGTAATTATTAAAAATTTGTATGAGAAATTTGCTAAAGATATTTCGTCAGACCCGATTTCGCCAAACAAAACACAAGAAAAGATGAAAGAATTCAGAAAGAGACTTGCTGCAGAATTAGCTATTTTGACGGGGCAATCAGAAGAGCAACTTGCAATTGCTGTTAGCAAAGCAGAGCCGGAGTTTATTGAAAAATATAACGCCAATAAAGTTTTAATGTTTACTACAAAAGATCAGCATAATAATAAAGTTGGGTATAGAACGGCAGTCGAAATTCCGGCAGGGTGTAGTTTGACAGAGGCGCAAAAAGAAGAGTTTCAAAAAATACATGGAGAAGGAGGAAAGCCTGCGTGGTTTAACAAAGAATCTAAGGCAAAACAGGATAAACTGCTGCAAGAGATCCCGAAGGCAGGGGAAAGCTGGGATGCTTATAGTGGAAAATTTAAATCCGCCATGATGGTGGATCGCCCCGGAATACATAATATGCGGCGACGCTATGATTTCTATAATGATGCGCTTGTTTCGAGTGATTGCTTGACAGGTGTCCCTGTACCATATGAGGCGCCTGAGATCGAATGGGAAGGACTTGCCGAGCAAAATGTTGCTCAAGTTAAAGAGTTTGTTATCAAGAGCCGTGGTGAAGGTAGACCACCGCCCACGATGATTTATTCGCAAACTCTTTTAAAAGAGTGGACAGACGAAACTAAATATCTCGCCGTCCAAAATAATGCAGTGCAAACTGTAGAAGCAGACGCTGAGTCGCCACCCTTATTATTTGGCCATGACCCGGTAGATGAAGCGCGCATAACCCGTAGATTTAACCCCATGCCTGGGCAACGTGCAAGTTGGTGGTCTGGAACAGATGCGGTGATTGAAAAAGTTAACAATATAATAAGCTGTGATGATGACACGCTGGTTGAAAAGTTAGGCATTACTTCAGAGCAAAGTGAATTGCGCCGTGCCATGATTGAAGAAACCATTAAGCAACTCAAGCAACTGAAGAAAGAGGGCCCGAAGTCGGGTAAAAACTATCTTATGGAAAAAGTCGTGTTGACAACACGATTAGTGAAATTAGCGGGTGGTGAAGTTGTCTTTAACTGTAAAAGCGGTAAAGATCGTACCGGTGCGCTGGGATTCATTAGCGCCGTACATGAAACTTATTATGCAATTTATGGCAACTACCCCAGCATTAATGATGCATCTGATAGTGTAGAGCGAAAAAATTATGTCAAATTAGCAGTGTCAATGTTTCGTGATAATATTATTCAAGCCAGCGCTGCCAATAATGCACCGGGATCCCATGGTATTGTTGATCAGAAGCACATTCGTCGTTTAGCGACGAGCGGGATATTTGATGAAGATATTGCGCGCGCATTGGGTGAAGATTTGAAGCGCTCAGCTAAACTGGCGAAATTAAATAAAGATGATTCGAGTAAAGCCACAGAAGTTCTCGTCACTGATCCGACGCCCCCGTTGCCACATAATGCTTATTATGAAGCGAGGATATGTCAGAAAAAAGATGCACAGAAGGCTTTAGGGAGCGTGGATGCGACTTTACGTGTGGATACTGTGTCAAATGCATCAGTTGCGGCACAAGCTGCGGCGTTAAGCGATGAAGAGAAAGCGATTGTCAGCACCTATCATTTGGATCGTCATATTCAACCAGCAAGGGGAATGGGGTTTGCTAGACAGGTGCACACCTGTGTGGCACAGTCGGTGGATACAATGGAAAAGGGTAGTTTGCGACGTGAAGTCGCATTTTCTAAAGATAAAAATTTCCCAGCAAAATTGAAGCCTGTAGAGCTATGCCAGGTGGCGGTGATTGTGGTGGAAACTATGCTGAGAAATACCACGCAAACCAATCCGCACATGGATATTGAACCAGGGGCAGATCCGCGTTTTGCGTATGCATTACAGTTAGCGGCTCAGGCAGCAGGCGTAAACTGTACATTGCCTGCTGATGTTATTAATAACAACGCGGTAGAGGTACGCGACTTAAAAGATGCGTTTGATATGGCGCGCAATTCAAAAGAAGTTGAAAAAGCACTCGGCAGTAAACCAAGCCAAAGAATACCTGCGCTAAAAGAGTCGTCAACGCCATCCCTGTCGGCGGGGGGGTAATCTTAATAGGGGATTGCGCTATAAGGGCGGCAATTGCCCTGCGATGGCGTAGCGTAAGCGCCTTTTTTTGCATAATCATGCTACACTGCGGGTAGGTGCACTCAAGGGCAACGCTCGTCAAGGATAGACATGCAGCGCTATAAAAATTTATCCCTTCATTTTAAGATCTTTCTGATCAGCTTGCTGCTTTGCACCGGTATTGCGGGACTGACTGCCAGCATTCTCATTAACAACAACATGACGCAAATAAAAAGCTTGAGTGCTACCTTTGACGATATTTTTAAGCATACCAGCACCATTACCGCAGGTCTGTTGCAACACCAACCCAGCGCGATTGACGAAGGATTGAAAAATCTGCGGCTCAATTTGAATATCAGCCGGGCAGAGTTGTTTCTTTATAACGGTAACAGCTTTTTAGCATATATCCCGCTCGTCAATCAATCTAAAAATAATGGCCGTACGCCGCGCATGGAAAAGCATGCGGATCATACACTATTTTCTTATTTAGAAAATGACTTTGAACTCATCTACCCCATCGTCAGCCACGATGAAATCACCGGTGCGATTTATATTACCGCTAAAAATGGCAACCAGGACATTATGAGCATCCTTGAAATTATTGCACTCGTGCTTATTCTGGGTATCTTTATTGCGCTATATGTAGAAAAAATAATTACGCGCCCATTGGATTCATTAGTCTCCATCATGCGCACCGTGACGCAGCAAAATGATTTCTCTATCCGAGTGACAAAGACATACGACGATGAAATCGGTGTTCTGGCAGACGCATTTAATTCCATGATGTCCACTATGCAAGAAAATGAAAAGCAACAGAGAGCGTCTCAAGAACAGATCAAAAAATTGGCATACTACGATACAGTCACCGGCTTACCCAATCGCGATTTTTTTATGCAGCTATTAAAACGTGAACGCTTACTCGGGCATGCAGGCGATGAAAAAACCGCTATTTTATATATTGATCTCACTAATTTAAACCTGATCAATGATACCCTAGGCCGTGAGGCTGGAGATTGTCTATTGCAGGAAGTTGTTGGACAATTATCACCGCATGATGTCACCACCGCAAGTCATCATGTTGTATCAATTTACCGTTTAAGCGGCGATGAATTAATTATTTTATTAGAAAATATACGTACTGACGATGAAATAAAAGATGTGGCATCACGCGTACTAAACATTATCACTCAGTCAAGACATGTGTGTGAAAATGAAATCACTTTAACGGCCAGTATGGGTATTGCTTTTCATCCAACCCATGCAAAAGACGCCGCGGCACTTATTCAAAATGCCGCAGCAGCCATGTATTATGCCAAACAAGCAGGAAAAAACAGTTATCAAATTTTCCATATGGAAATGAGTAGGGTGATTACTAAGCGCATGAAGATTGAAAGCGCCTTACGTAAAGCGCTTGCTCGAAATGAATTTTTTATTTATTATCAACCTAAATTTCATTTACAAAAAAATAAAATTGTTGGGATGGAAGCGTTGATCCGCTGGAACCATCCGGAGGAAGGCTTGATTAAACCCGATGAATTTATTTCTGTCATCGAAGAAATTGGTTTGATTATAGATATCGGCGCTTGGATGCTGCAACAAGCCTGCCTCGAATGCAAGAAATTGCATGCTGCCGGTCTTGAAGATTTATATGTTTCAGTCAATGTGTCGGGACGTCAATTTGATGATGCCTCACTGATAACGCATGTTGAGCGCGCCCTGACAAACGCTGGATTGGCGCCAAGCTATCTGGATATCGAGCTCACCGAAAGCATTATCATGATGAATGATGAGAAGACGCTCAACATGCTACATGCGCTTAGAAAAATTGGTGTAAAGATATCCATTGATGATTTTGGGACGGGCTATTCATCGTTACGCTATCTTATGCGCTATCCCATTAACACCATAAAAATAGATAAATCTTTTATTACGTATTTATTGGAAAATACAAATAATGCGATCATTACTAAAGCGATCATTACGCTCGCCCATAATTTAAGTCTCACAGTGGTTGCTGAAGGGGTTGAAACGCAGGCACAATTGGATTATCTACGTAAAAACCATTGCGATGAGATACAGGGCTATCTCATCGGTAAGGCCGTTGGGTTGGATGATTTTCAGGATATATACGCAAAAGTAAAGGCGCAATACGATGAATAATAGTAACTGCGCGTTTCCCCAGCAGACTTTACGCGATGGGGTTTCTAAAGGGGAGAATCGTGATTCTCCCCCTTAACTCGTCTCCTGCCGTGGAGGCGTCGCCCTGCGGGCGCACTTCATTTAGAGGTTCCGCGACTTTAGACTTATCTCATATTAAAAAACGCGGGGAGTTGATTTTGCTAAACAAAGCCATTAAAGTGGCATTTGTTTTGCTGTTTGTCGGATGATGGGAATTTAAAGGTCATAAGGGTTATATATAGCTGCTCAGAAAGGTCTGTTGGCTTTTCGCTTGAAAGCGCGATTTTCTCCCTTTGGACCCCCCCCCATCGCGTAGCGTCAGGTTTCACTTGGTTTCGCGGGTGTTTTTGGAGATTGTGCTGAATGATTACCCTTAAAGTATATATCCGGCATTCCAAGGATCTGTATTTTTTGTATAAATCTAGGCAAAAATGCGTTTTAAAGCGCAGTTTACACGCACGCAAATGAGCATTTAAAACGCATTTTTAACGAAGAGTTAT
>VFKI01000175.1 GCA_009885665.1 Gammaproteobacteria bacterium | reverse complement strand
CAGATTTGAGCCAAGGTTTTGTGAAAAATTGATGAAAAAGCGGAGCATACATAGAAGTATGTGAGCATTTTGAAGAAATTTTTCGCAAAAGATTGGCCGAAGATGGCCGTTCGCCTAAGGTACCTGAACAGTTACCTCAAAAGGCTTCGGCAGTTTGGGTAAAATCAAAGTCAATGCAGCTTGCCGCGTACTCAGTTCCCCTACCCTCTCTTTTGTGAGATGCGATTTTTAGCCTCTCACAAAAGAGAGGTATGCCATATACTTTTATGCCATATACATGCCGCCATTCACATGTAACGTTTGACCGGTAATATAGCTTGCCGCATTTGACGCCAAAAATGCCACAGTCTGCGCAATATCTTCTGGCTGCCCCATACGTTGCAAAGGAATTTTCGCCAACAAAGCACTGCGCTGCGCCTCAGGTAATTCACGTGTCATGTCCGTATCAATAAAACCGGGTGCGACCGCATTCACCGTCACATTACGCGATGCAACTTCTTGCGCCAATGAACGCGTAAAAGCTTCCAGACCCGCCTTGGCGGCGGCATAATTCACTTGACCCGCATTACCTGTTGCACCCACCACAGAGCTAATATTGATGATGCGCCCCCAGCGATTTTTAATCATATCGCGCAAACACGTGCGCGCCAAACGAAAAACGCCGCCCAAATTCGTATCCAAAACGGCCTGCCATTCATCGTCTTTCATCCGTAACAATAAATTGTCACGCGTGATGGCGGCATTATTCACTAAAATTGCTGGCATGCCATGTTGTTCTTTTAAAAAATCGACTAATTTTTCAACTGCCGCAGCGGAGGATACATCCAATACCATGCCCTGCCCGTGTAAGCCGGCATCGTGTAAAGCACGCGTAATTGCCAACGCGCCATTATCCGTCGTCGCCGTACCAATCACCAACGCGCCGGCGCGCGCCAATTCGAGCGCAATCGCTCGACCAATACCGCGACTCGCGCCTGTTACGAGTGCTAATTTTCCCGTTAAGTTTTTTTGCATATTTCCCCTTCTATTTCTATAGCCATGCAGTTTGCCGGGTACTCAGTTCCCCTGCCCTATCTTTTGTAATAGATACCATGTCGCTGTTTGCACAGACATCGTGGCATCAATACGGCGGTTTAATCCCGCTAATATATTGCCAGGCCCGCACTCAATTAATTTCTCGACACCCGCCGCGCGCAACCATTGAATAGTCGCCACCCAGCGCACGGGATTATATAATTGACGCGTCAAGCCATCCCGTATTTCATCCGCCGTTTGATAAACCCTAACATCCACATTATTGATCACGGGCAAAGTCGGCACCGCGATAGGCGTCGTCGCCAGCATCGCTTGCAACTGTTCTGCCGCAGGCCGCATCAACGCACAATGCGAGGGCACACTGACCGCAAGACGTTTAGCAATTTTTGCGCCCGCCGCACGCGCCAAGTCAAGTGCGCGATCCACTGCTGCCGCACGCCCCGCAATCACTGTTTGACCGGGGCAATTGTAATTGGCTGGCGCTAATACGTCACCTTGCGCCGCGTCTGCGCAAACAGACTGTATACTCGCCTCATCTAAACCGATAATGGCTGCAAGCGCACCTTGACCGACGGGGACGGCTTGTTGCATAAATCGGCCGCGCGCGGCGACTAAGCGTACCGCATCGGGGAAAGATAACGCATTGGCAACCAGTAACGCACAGTATTCACCCAAGCTGTGACCGGCGAGATACTGTGGCGCCTGCGATAACGTTTCGCGTAATATTTGCCATAATGCCCAAGACGCGGTTAACAATGCGGGTTGGGTATATTCGGTTTCATTGAGTTTTTCGAGCGGACCTTGCTGGGTCAATTGCCATAAATCATAGCCGAGGATATCTGAAGCTTCGCTGAAAACGGTTTTAATCTGCGGATGGCGATTAGCGATATCCGCCAGCATACCCACTGATTGCGAACCTTGACCGGGAAAAATAATGGCATACGCAGAAGACATCATCAAAACCTCACTAACGCCGAACCCCACGCCAAGCCACCGCCAAAGCCTTCTAATAGCAATAAATCGCCGCGCTTGATGCGGCCATCGCGCACCGAACCATCTAATGCTAAGGGAATCGAGGCGCTCGATGTATTCGCATGCGTTGCTAAGGTGATCGCTACACGTTCAGTCGGTAGATCCAATTTTTTTGCCATTGCATCGATGATGCGTAAATTCGCCTGATGCGGAATTAACCAGTCAATTTCTTTTGCACTGACGCCACCTGCGGCAAGCGTCTCATCAAACAAGCCGCCCAAAATATTCACCGCTTGGCGAAACAATGTATTACCCTGCATATTGAGTACCGCTTGACCGGTAAATTTACGACTCGTCGGACGCCCTAAATTACTCGGAATATTCAGCATATCGACAAAACGTCCATCCGCATGTAAGCAGGTCGTCATAATACCGGGGGTATCACTCGAACTCAACACCACCGCGCCTGCACCATCACCAAATAAAACACAGGTACGGCGATCGCTCCAGTCGACTATCCGTGACATCATTTCACTGCCAATCACCAGCGCGTGTTTTATTTTACCGGTACGAATAAATTGATCGGCAATGCCGATGCCATACATGAAACCCGCGCACGCTGTTGCGTTTAAATCAAAAGCGGGACATTGACCGGCACCCAACGCCGCTTGTAATTCACACGCTGTAGCCGGAAAAACGCGTTCGGGGGTGGTGGTCGCGACGATAATCATATCGAGATCTGCCGCAGCAATGCCGGCCATCGCCAACGCTGCACGGCCCGCAGCCTCCGCCATACTCAGTGCTGACTCATGATCTTCAGCGATATGGCGAGAATGAATACCTGTCCGCTCGACTATCCATTGATGCGTTGTCTCTATTTTTTTTTCAAGATCGTAATTCGTCACCACTTGTGCGGGCAAATAGCTGCCGGTACCGCGTATACAAGAATATTTCATGCAGACCCTGCTTCTGTTTGGTTAAGCAAACGACTGACTTCCTGACTGATTTGTGCAGTAATATTTTTTGCCGCTTGCAGACGCGCTCTTTCCAACGCTGCCAAAAAAGCATCTGCATTGGCGCCACCATGGCTTTTTATCACGACACCACGCAAACCAATTAACGTTGCACCATTATAATGATCTGGATTGATACGCCGCCCAACGCGGCGCAACACCGGCAGACACACCACGGCGGCTAAGCGCGTTAAGAGATTACGCTCAAATTCTTCGCGCATAATTTTTTTAATAAGATGCGCCACGCCTTCGGAGGCTTTTAACGCAATATTACCGACAAAACCATCACAAACGATGACATCCGTTGTGCCAGCATAGATTTGGTCGGCTTCGACAAAGCCAATATAATTGACTAAACCACTTGACGTCAGCAATCGTGCCGTTTCACGGACTAATTCATTGCCCTTGATATCTTCATGGCCGATATTCAGTAAACTGACGCGTGGCCGAGCGATACCGTGTACAGCAGACGCCAATACCGCCGCCATGACAGCAAATTGCAATAAATGTTGCGGTGTTGAATCAACATTTGCACCGAGATCCAACATGTGCGCGCCATTACCCGTGCGCGTCGGTACCAGCGAAACAATGGCGGGCCTATCGATGCCTGGCAATGTTTTTAATACAAAATAAGCCGTTGCCATCAAAGCCCCGGTATTGCCCGCGCTGACACACGCCGCAGCTTCGCCCGCCTTAACTAAATTTAATGCCACGCGCATCGAAGAATCTTTTTTACTGCGCAAGGCTTGCGTCGGCGATTCATCCATCGCCACACTTTGCGACGCATGATGAATTAACAGACGATCCGACACTTTGCCGCCAGCACGCTGTAATTCGCGCTGCACAATCGTTTCATCACCGACCAATATAAGACGCGTGTCATTATATTTAGCCAGCAATTTGAGCGCGGCAGGCACGACGACTATCGCGCCGCGGTCGCCGCCCATTGCGTCTATGGCAAGGGTAACCGGATTCAAGCCGGACTACTCTTCAGTATCAGTATCTTCGTCTTCGACAGCTGGGCTGGCGATCACTTGACGGCCACGATAATACCCTTCTGGGCTAACGTGATGACGACGATGCGTTTCACCGGTGACACTGTCAACTGATAATGTTGGGCCGGTCAAGGCATCATGGGCGCGACGCATGCCACGACGGGAAGGGGTAACACGACTTTTTTGAACGGCCATACGAACAACTCCTCGTTAAACGGTTTCTTTACCGCATAATTTTTCAATCACACTAAACGGGTTATGGGCTTGAGATTCATCGGATAATGGATCGGATGAATCCAATTGCGCAGCGCCCACTGGACAGCTTGCCGCATCATGCATCGGCACGATGGGTAAGCTAATTAATAACTCTTCCTCGATCATATCGCGTAGAATTAATTCACCGGCGGTGACAACCCACGGTTCATAAGACGGCGATAAGTTCGCAGCATCGGCTTCACTATGCAGTAATCCCAACCGAAATTGACTGACAATTTGATGGGTGAATGACTGTAAACACCGTTGACACTCTAATTGCAAATCAGCAACCAATTCGCCATTAACGTGTGGCACTTTAGCTTCGTCCGTATCAAATGCCAAACGAACAACAGCACTACCGGTTGATGCAGCAAGGCTTTCCGCCAGCCGCGCCATGTCAGCAATTGCGATACGCCCCGCCAGCTGCTGGGCACGCCCGGCAGCGCGGAAAGGATCTATCGTCAATGGTAATTCAGTTTGTTTACGCATAAGAGCGCGATTGTAGGCGCGTTGAAGAAAAGTGTCAATTGGCTTATCGTAGATATCTATGCAGGGTTCATATTATTGAAAGCCCCTCCCTCTCTCTGGGATTATATAAGAATCCTCCGAAGACGCTGAGCTCACCCAAGAAGCTGGGCTTTGCGGCGGCTGACTGTCACTGACAGGAGAAGATAAAGTTTGATAGCGACGCCGCTGCCACATTGAATACATATTAGTCGCATGCATAACCACGTCACCCACCGCACCTGCCTCGCCAGGAATCGCTCCCCATCTATTTTCCGCAACCACCCCACCTGCGACGCCTGTGATCAGCAGAGTATCAAGCCCCAACTGAGTAGCAACACGCCAACCTGGCGTCTGCGTAACATCAGCAGATGCTTTTTTTATTTTATATTTAAAAACGTTATAACCTGCGCCCAGTGAAAGCGCCGTAAGGAACAACGTATTTTGCTGCCACTTGGGCATCGGTAGAAATATCGCTGACGCAGCTAAACCTGTAAACACGCCTGTCATTACCATGTCGCAGCCTTTCCAAGCTGCGCGTTCTTCTGATGCCAAAATACGCGCTATCCCGAACGCTGCATTTGCTATGATAATCCCACCCGCAGGTTTGAACAGACCGGCCGCCTCCACTTTATCATTAAAAATAAAATATCCAAATGCCCCTGAAAAAGTCGCAGACAACGCTGTGCTGCAGGCTTCGTGGAAGGCGGGCGCGTAAGGTGCGTAAGAAGTAGCGTATTGACGTAATTTTAGTATGAATGACATTTTTATTCTCCATTAGCCGACATTTCGCACCTTTGTCTTTTTTGATAACTCTTCGTTAGAAATGTGTTTTAAATGCTCATTTACTTGCATGTAAACTGCGCTTTAAAAGCCATTTTTGCCTCGATTTATACAAAAAATACTTCGGTGCGAAATGCCGGCATTCGTATATTTTTTATCTG
>VFKI01000093.1 GCA_009885665.1 Gammaproteobacteria bacterium | reverse complement strand
TCTGGCATCACTGCCATTAAGTCAGTCAACCCACCGTGGGCCGCGTCGGATGAAGCTGCATCCATGCGGTCGGAAAATACGTCCTTGTATTTTACGATCCGACGAACCCACGGCAGGGCGGCTTTAAGCAGCACCACCCTCTGACGCTCGTTAATGCAGTGTGCTGCGTACTTCAGTTCTTCTACCCTATACTTTTGTAATAGATACGATTATTATATTTTCAGATTTTATGCTACTCTTAGGCATGCTCAAGATCTGGAGATGCCAACATGACAATTCATAGCCACACGATCAGCGCGACCGAAGCCAGCCGGTCTATGTCTAATCTACTGAACAAAGTGCATTATCAAGGCGCACATTTTAAGATCAAGCGTGGTAATTTGGTCATTGCTGAGATAATTCCTGTTGTGCCGCAAAAATATTGCTTAATGGTCAGTGAATTGAATGCATTGTTTGCGCGTGCCCCAGCGTTAGATAAAGGCGATGCAAAATTATTTGAAGAAGATATACAAAAAATTCGTGCACAAATGAAACCGGATGTTGATTCATGGGATTGATATTAGACACTTGTGTCCTTATTCGCGCAGAAAAACAGAGCCATGCAATTGACTTCGCTCAATGGCAAGCTTACGGTGAGACTTTTTTAAGCGTCGTGACGGTGTCTGAATTGTTAGTTGGCGTGCACCATGCTGATTCTGAGGCGCGACGGTTAAAGCGTTCGGCTTTTGTAGAAATGGTTATTCAAGCAATTCCCGTGATTGATTTTACACGGGATGTTGCCCGAATTCATGCAGAAATATATAGCTATCTTGCGAAAAAGGGGCGTCTCATTGGTGCACATGATTTGATTATTGCGGCAACGGCGCTGACGCATGGCTATGCGCTGTTAACAGCGAATCAAAAAGAATTTAGCCGTGTTCCAGGTTTAAAAGTCATTTCGCTTTAAGGGGTTTAAGGAAGTGGGGATGCTCGACGCTAAAGCCACCATAGATTTCAATGCCGGCCGACTGATTTGTAGCGGTGATTGGTGTTTGCCGACCCTCAGCATACTGATGGCAAAACTTGAAGCATTGACGTTTGCGGATACAACGACACTCGTCTGGGATGGCACAGCGATTGGCCAGCTAGATAGCGCCGGCGCATGGCTCATTCTCCATTGGCAACGGCGCTTGCGCGTGCGCGGTTATCAAATAAGTCATCAACATTTTTCCGATACCCATCAAAAAATTCTTGATTTAGTCAGCGCTGCTTATCCTACGGAAAAAATAAAAATATCGACTGCATTACCTAATCTGCTGGCGCAAGTGGGGCGTGTTGCAGTGGGGCTCAGCATGGGTTTGCTGCGTTATCTGTATTTTGTAGGTCAGTTGACGGTCAGTTTAGTGCGCCATGTTAAGGGAAGTGCGCGCTGGCAGCCCGCCGCGCTTGCTACACAAATTTTGCGCACCGGTTTGCAAGCGCTGCCTATCATTGGTTTGCTGTCATGTTTAGTGGGCGTCGTGCTGGCGTATCAGTTGGGCGTACAGTTGCAAAGTTATGGCGCGAATATTTTTATCCCAGATTTATTGGGATTATCTGTGTTGCGTGAATTCGGGCCGTTATTAACCGCGATTATGGTTGCCGGTCGTACCGGTTCTGCATTTACCGCTGAATTGGGTATGATGAAAATCAATCAAGAAATAGATGCGCTGCGTACGATGGGGTATTTACCGGATACCTTGCTCATTTTGCCGCGCGTACTTGGCTTAGTGATTACTTTGCCGTTACTTGTGTTGTGGGCGGATATATTTGGCGTTTTGGGTGGTATGGTCATGTCGCATGCTATGCTGGATCTCAGTTGGCATGCGTTTCTCGATCGGTTGCAACACCAAGTGCCACTGCGCGCATTGGTGATTGGTTTGTGTAAGGCGCCGGTATTTGCCTTATTAATTGCCGGCGTTGGCTGTTTTCAGGGAATGGCGGTGACGGGCACAGCCGAAAGCTTAGGTAAAAATACAACGCGCAGTGTGGTGTTGGCCATATTTTTTATTATTCTGGCCGATGCGGCATTTTCCATTGTATTTAGTTGGTGGGGTTTATGACGCAAACCGCTGTCATTGAGATTGCCCAATTAGGCACGCGTATCGGCGGGCGTTGGATACATCGCGATCTTAATTTACGCGTGATGCGTGGCGAAATTTTAGTATTAGCGGGTGGTAGTGGCACGGGAAAAACTGTTTTGCTACGGGAAATGATTTTATTGCGGCGACCGACGTGTGGCGAAATCAATATGCTTGGATTTTCATTGACAAAAATCTCGCGTAGTCAGCAACAGCACTTGCGTCATCAGTGGGGTGTACTCTTTCAGCAAAATGCTTTATTTAGTTCCCTCACTATTTTGCAAAATGTGATCTTTCCATTACGGCGTTTTTCTTTGGATAAAACCATCTGTCATGATCTTGCTTTATTAAAATTAAAGTTGGCCGGCCTTGGCGCGGATGTTGCTGCGCGTTATCCCGCGGCGTTAAGTGGCGGCATGCAAAAACGTGCAGCGCTGGCGCGCGCATTGATGCTTGATCCCACTATCGTATTTTTAGATGAGCCGACCGCGGGACTCGATCCAGGACGGGTTGCTGCTTTTGATCAATTAATTTTAGATTTGCGTGCGGCGTTGGGATTGACGATAGTCATGGTAACGCATGATGTTGACAGCATGAGACGGACTGCCGATCGGATTGCTTTTTTGGGTGAAGGAAAGGTATTGTGTGTGGATACGCCGGAAAAAGTGAGCCAGCATGCGCATCCGCTGGTGCAGCAATTCTTTCATAACGTATAGGATTATAATGGAAACTGACGCAAATTACACGCTGATAGGTGGATTTGTCATTTTAATGACGATGGCTATCGTGCTAGCGATTATTTGGTTTTCGTCAGGGTTTTCGCAGGGTCATTATGCGGTTTATGAAGTGGATATGCAGGAAGCCGTATCGGGTTTGAGTGTCGGGGCAGCGGTTGAATTCAATGGCGTCAACGTTGGGCGTGTCAATCGTATCAGTATCAGTGAGCATAATCCGCGTTTGGTGATTTTGTTACTGGCAGTGCGTGACAATACGCCGGTGACAGAGGGGACGCGTGCGACCATTACCCTGCGCGGTTTGACGGGGATTAGTTACATTTCCTTGCAAGATAATGGCACCCAATTGATCCCTCTGCAGGCGCATAAAGATCACCTTTATCCCATCATTCCGGCGGTGCCCTCATTTTTTTTACAATTAGATAAAACAATTGCTAACTTGAGTGAGCAGGTCACACAATTAAGTCAATCATTAACTTCATTGTTAAATAAAGAAAACTTAAAATTATTTCATGATACTTTACAGCATATCAATGCGTTGGCGGATCAGCAGTTACCTGTTTTATTGGAGAGTAGTACGCAAACCGTGCGCGCTTTAGATATGCAAACTTTGCCTAAAGTGAATCAAACATTAGCTCAATTGCAGCAAGCCAGTCGCAATGTTTCAATATTATCAAATGCATTGCAACACAATCCAGCGATGTTGGTGCGTGGGCGTGTACCGTTAGCGAAGGGGCCGGGGGAATGAAGCAGCAATTGCTGGGTATTTTAGTATGTTTTAGTTTGACGGCATGTAGTTTGGCGCCTGTGGCGGTGCCGCCGATGCAACAGTATATATTGAATCAAGTGCCAGCCGTTGCTGTCAGTGCGCAGTCGCGGCATGCGATTGTGTTAGTGGCGTTGCCAACTACGTTTACGCCGTATGAGACGACGGCGATTGCTTATACGAAACGGCCATTGCAATTGAATTATTTTGCACAAAATCAATGGGGCGCACGTCCGGCAGACATGGTGCAGCATTTATTGGTGGCGACTTTATCGCGTAGTCATGCCTATCAGGGCGTGGTGGCCGCACCTTATGCGGGTCATGCAAATTATGTTGTGCGCAGTCACATTCTTGAATTACGTGAAGTCGCGGAAAATAAGGCACCTTATTTTCAAGTGCGTGTGCATGTTGATTTATTGCGTGGCGCAGATGGCACATTGCTGGCGCAAAAAACGTTTAGTGCCGCCGTGCCGCTGGCCAATCCTTCGATTTATGCGGCGATGCAAGCGGCAAATCGTGCAATGGCGGAGGTGTTGTTGGCGGTCAATATTTTTTGCTTGGCGCACTTGACGGTTTGAGGTGTTTATCGGAGTCCGGGTGAGTGAAAACCGCTTGGATTGTCATTGTCATTGTCATTGTCATTGTCATTTTTATTTTCGGGGCTCTGGTCTGGACTCTGGTTTAATATATTTTTAAATAAGGTATTTAAACTTTCAGTGTTTGTTGAACAGACACCGATTATCGTAGCATTATTTGGGTCACGACTAAATTTAAAAGATTCCATATCTTCTTCTTTTTCAAAGAAAAGACAAAATATTCTCTGCTCATATCCGATACGGTTTAACTTTACCGTGCTTATTTTCATTTTTTCTGGCACGCTGAGGAGGTCGTTGGGGTCGTTATGACGGCAATCAATCACCGCTACAGCATGCGTCGTGAGACGGTTATACTCGCGAGGTTCTTCTGACACACATACCCTAATAGCGCTATCTCGATTGCCGACGGTGTGGGGTGCCCTCTCAAAAGAGCCACCTACGTTGAAATTTTCAATGTTAAACAGTAGTTCTTTTAAAATCTTAAGATCACCAAAAAACTCAACTTGTGGTCGTGGCATAACGGCCTCCTTATTTTTTAATAACATCTTCAGTAAATAGCATTTTCAGTAATTAGTGTACCATCACATTAGCAAAAGGTAACTATTCGGCAGGCAGTGCTTATGCATGCAAGTTCCCCCCCCTCACCCGCCAGCCGGCTACACCCGCCGCCCTCACTCGCCAGCCGGCGACGCCGTCTGATGACCTCTCCCGCAAGCGGGAGAGGAGAAAAGCACGCTTTTTATGTATCACTACAAAATATTATTTATTCCATCCCAGCCATTGATAAACATAAAATCGCGCAATGCCAATATATTCATGTAAAGCAATAGCTGTCAGCGTCAGATTATAGGCTAATGGCAGCCAGCTATATTTTGCTTCGAGCCAGTCTGCGCTGATGGGCTGGGGGTGTAAACCAAAAGCCGCAAAATACACTATCGCGCGCGATAGATGTACAGCAGAAGTCACTAATATAAGGGTGTTATCGTGTTGTTGGCGCAACAGCGCATGACTCAATTGCGCGTTTTGCCAAGTATTTTGACTGGCATCTTCCAATAAAATATCGCGCGACGGAATCCCCAATGCCAATAAGCTGCGTTGATACACGCGTGCTTCAGTTTGCCCAATATGACGCGGATCGCCGCCACTTAGTAAAATGCGACAATCATGCACGTGTAACTGACAATCGCGATACAATTCTGCCGTTTTTAAAATACGTCCCATTGCAAATATGCCCGGCAAAGTGGTGTCATCCGGCGTGCGCGCGATGCCCGCACCCAGCATAATGATGAGGCTGTGTGGTTGCCAGTGAAGAGTAGGGGTGTGTGGGGGATAAGGTGTTTGTAAGCGATTTAATAGATAAGCGGGTAAGTAGCCATTACCCGCTAACAATAATAAAACGATAGCGATAAAAGTACAGCTGACAGCAAAGCGCATCTTCCGGATCAACAATCCAATGGCCGCAAATGTCAGCAATGTCAATAAAACAAATAGGCTCATTCGTATCTACTACAAAAAATAGGGTAGAAGAACTGAAGTACGCAGCACACTGCATGAGATAAGCGTCATGAGGGGAGATCTGCGCTTCGGACCGAAGGACACCCACCCCATCGCAGCCTTACCCTATTTTATGTAGGGGATACGCTCATTCTGTATTCATTCTGTCATTCTGTATTTTGCTTAGGTGTTTCATGGTTACGCATGCTAAACAAATCTTCGCCTTCAATCGCATGCGCATTTTGTGTGCCATCACCAACCGCTGTACGATTTTGACCATGGCCACGATTACCACCAAAACGACGGTTGCGACGATGGCGCGATGGATGACGCGAACGACGTGCCTCATTAAACTCACGATTGCCCGATGTCGGTACCGGTATGATAGGCATGTCGCCGATGACGGCTTCTGGCGTAGCGGTAAATAAGGAATAAGACTCAGCAGGTGCGTGGCTATGCTCGCTTATTGTGGGCTGTTTTATGTCGGTGGGCGTTACGTAAGAGGGTATGCTCACTGGTTCATGTGTCAGTGGTAGCGCCATCAGCGAAGTATCAACAGTGGCAATAACCGGCGGCGTGACATGTGTCACGGGTGCTTGGGTTGTTGCTTCGTGGGCGCTGAAGTGAACGCTTGCTGTGACAGGGGCGACAGCTTCATTTGCCGTGTTTTTTTCAAAAGGCGTACTTTTTTCAAAAGGCGTACTTTTTTCAAAAG
>VFKI01000143.1 GCA_009885665.1 Gammaproteobacteria bacterium | reverse complement strand
TCCTATGCACCCACTCAAGCGGATGATTATGTATTTATCTTAGTGGGTAAACCAACGGATAACAGTGGTTTTGGCGGCGCCAGTTTTGCCTCCATGAATTTAAATCATGAGGATGTCAGTGCGAGCAAAGGCGCGGTACAAGAACCGAATGCATTTTTGGAGCGTCATTTATTAAAAGCGAATTATGCATTATTCGCCAAATTGCGCGCGCAAAATAAGATAGATCGTGTCGGTTTTAAAGATTTAGGTGCGGGGGGGGTGGCGTGTGCCTCTGTTGAATTGGCAGATGCGGGTGGCTATGGTGCGGAAATTGAGTTAGAAAAAGTGCCGGTTAGCATGCAACATTTGCCGCCGCATGTTATTTTGTGTTCTGAAACACAAGAACGTTTTATGTGGGTTGTGCCCCGCGCGTTGGCGGAAGAAATTTGCGACCATTATAACTGCGTATTTGATTTGCCAGGCATTTCAGTGGGTGCGCGTGCCGCTATCGTCGGTAAAATTCGTCACGATGGCAGGTATGTGGTGAAATATCACGGCGAAAAAATTATTGATGCGCGTGCCGCCGATGTCACGAAAGGGATCGTGCAAGATAGGCCATATAGCGCGCCGACCGATCGTCAATTTGCTGAGCCTGTTTTAGCCGAGCCTGATAATTATAACGATATTTTATTACGTTTATTAGCACATGAAAATATTGCATCACGCGCGCCCATTTTTGAAATGTATGATAAAGAAGTGCAGGGACGTACGGTGTTACGTGCGGGCGAAGCGGATGCGGGGGTGCTGCAACCTTTTAATGATGAAAGTTATCCGGCGGAAATTCGCGCGACGGGCGTGGCGTTATCGTTGGATCAATGTCCGCGTTACAACCGCATTGATCCTTATTGGGGTGCGGTGAATGCGGTGGTGGAAGCAGCGCGCAATGTCTCCGCAACGGGTGCAACGCCGGTGGCGATCACCGATTGCTTGTGTTTCGGTAATCCTGAAAAACCCACGCAAATGTGGGAATTTGTGGAAAGTGTGCGCGGTATTCGCGATGCGTGTCAGGCGATTGGTTTGGCGGATTATCCTGAAGCGCCATTACCCATTATTGGCGGCAATGTATCGCTGTATAATGATTCGGTGAATGGTGCGATTCCACCGAGCCCGATGATCAGTTGTATTGGGCGCATACGCGATGTAAATCATGTCATCGGTAAAAATTTTCAAGCAACGGATTCCCTTCTTTATATTACGCAACCGCGTCGCGATGAATGTGGTGGCAGTGTGTATTATGCGTTACACGATGTGTTGGGCGCGCATGTGCCTCAGCCGGAATTGAGTCAAATTGCGGGCGAATTACGGGGTTTACATCATGCGATTGAAAAAGGGTTGTTGCGCGCCGCACATGATATTTCCGAAGGTGGCTTGGCTGTGGCATTAGCGGAAATGAGTTTTGCGAATAACATTGGCGTTAATGTGCATGTGACGGGCGAATTAGCGACGGTTAAAAAATTATTTAGCGAAACCGGTGGTTTTGTATTGGAAGTTGCGCCGACGCATGCGGCCGCATTGGAAACAACATTTCTTCGACATGGCGTGCATTTGCAAAAGATTGGCAAAACGACGCCGGACACGACACTTGTCATGCAGGGGTGTGTTGCCTTGGCATTGGCTGACGCAAAATGTGCTTTCGAAAATGGCTTACGTGGAAAATTAATATGACAGTTGATTATAAAGCAGCGGGTGTTGATATTGCCGCTGGCAATGAAGCGGTACGACGTATTAAAAAAAATGTCGAGCGTACATTTTCTGAGTCGGTCATGACGGGCATTGGCAGTTTTGCGTCATTATATGATTTGGCAAAAATAAATAAGGAATATAAACACCCTGTGCTGGTGCAAAGTATCGACGGCGTGGGGACTAAAATTATGTTGGCACGGATGTTAAATCGTTACGATACCATCGGTCGTGATCTGGTTGCGGCGACAACCAATGATATTATTGTCTTGGGCGCGAAACCATTGACGCTGTTAGATTATATTGCCAATGACACATTAGATCCTGCGACGGTTGAGCAGATTGTCGCGGGCATGGTTGCGGCGTGTCGCGAAAATGAAATTTCACTGGTGGGCGGCGAAACCGCCGAAATGCCGGGTACCTATTTGCCGGGCGAACATGATTTGGTGGGTGTCATTACTGGCGTAGTTGAAAAAAACGCCATTATTAATGGTAGTCAAATTGTGCCAGGGGATAAGGTGTTGGCATTTGCCTCGAGTGGTTTGCATACGAATGGTTATTCGTTGGCGCGCAAATTGTTTTTTGATATTGGCCAGTATGATGTGCATGCGCAATTGGCTGGTTTAGAAAAACCTTTGGGCGAAACGTTGTTGACGCCGCATTTGAATTATACGCAACCGGTGCATGCATTATTAAAAAATAAAGTGGCGATTAAAGGCATGGCGCATATTACCGGCGGGGGTTTATTGGAAAATATTCCGCGCGTATTGCCGGCCGGATGTGCGGTGTCAATTCATAAAAATACCTGGCCACAGCAAGCGGTATTTAATCACTTGTGTCAATTGGGGCAGCTTGCAGACGATGACATGTATCGCACTTTTAATATGGGTGTGGGATTAGTTTTAATCATGTCAGCTGAAGCCGTGAAAATCGCCCATGCCGCGATGCGGGAGTGGCATGAATTTCCATTGTATGAAATTGGCGAAGTGGTGGAAAGTGTTAAAGGGGTTGAGCGCGTTAGGTTAGGCCCTGCGCATAAATAACTTTTACACCTTGCATCCCATCATGGCATCATCTATAAACGTTCCTCAGTCGAAAAAACTCGAAATACTTCAGTATTCCTGCGATTTTTCTTCTTCCGGTACGCTTATATCTGACACCACGCTGGGCGCAATCTGTCAAAGTTATTTAT
>VFKI01000136.1 GCA_009885665.1 Gammaproteobacteria bacterium | reverse complement strand
AATGAAAATTTTCGGGCCAGCATAGCTTCATTCAGCTCTCCTGTAACCACCCATTTTTCTGTGTATCCAATGAGCTGATCTATTGTAAATTTTGACATAAAATCCTCCTGTGTAGCGACAATTATAATTCCCTATCAGCGTCACGACTTAACCTAACCGTCTCTCCCTCCCTGCCGATAGCATAGTAGGCTAGCTACCCCCTATAATTGATCATTTTTTGACTGAATGACACATAGGGAGCAAGGCTACTGCATAAATGACAATCACTAATCAGCAGGTGAAATTACTTATGAGAAAATTGAAAAAATACCCCCAGGAAACTGCGGCTGCCAAAGCTGGCATGGATGTTAAGACGGCGAGGAAATACATCAAAAGCGGTCAGTTGCCAAGCGAAATGCAATTACCCCACACTTGGGCTACGAGGAAGAATGTTTTTGAACAACATTGGGGTGATCTTGAAGTTATGCTACAAGCTTCTCCGCGGTTACAAGCAAAGACCCTGCTAACCTGGCTCATGAAGAAATACCCCGAGCAATACCAGCAGAAGCATCTTCGAACGCTACAGCGCCGCATACGTGATTGGCGGGCAGAAAAAGGCGCGTCACAAGCAGCAATTTTTCGCCAAGATATCAAGCCCAGCAAGCAAAGTCAGTCAGACTATACCTGCATGAACGAATTGAATATTACGATTCATGGTCAGCGATTTAAGCATTTGTTATTTCACTTTATCTTACCCTATTCACGCTGGGAATCGGTATCGCTTTGTTTCAGCGAAAGTTTCGATACGTTAGTTCTGGGTTATGAAAAGGCAGTGTGGGAATTAGGCTGTGTTGCGCCTGAGCACCGCACAGATAACCTAACAGCGGCGACACAGGCCATGGGCAGTCGGCGAGAATTTACCGAGCGCTGGCAACAATTTATGGCGCACTACGCGGTAACGCCAACGACAAACAATCCCGGGGTGAGCCATGAAAATGGTTCAATTGAAAAGAGTCACGACACGCTAAAAAACGCTATCGATCAAGAGCTCTTATTGCGTGGGAGTCGCGACTTTTTGACACAACAAGATTACTTGGATTTTATTCAACAGATTGTTGCTGGCCGCAATAAACAACGACAGGATCGCTTATTGGTTGAAATCGAGCACCTAAAGGAATTGCCTGATCAAAAATGGCATTCGCCAGTCGTGATCCGTTCGCGTGTAAGTTCTGGCAGTGTAATGCAAATCCTTAATGTTCCCTATACTGTCCCCACTCGATTGATTCATTACACATTAACCGCTTATGTTTATCCTGACGAAATCATTTTATTTTATGGCAATAAAAAGTTGCAAACGATGCCAAGGGCGAAAGCGGATTCTCTAGCGGGCATTAACTATCGCCATATTATTGATAGCTTAGTTAGAAAACCAAGCGCGTTTGCCAATTACCAATATCATGAAGCACTTTTTCCGCGATTTTGTTTTAAAAAGGCTTATGATGCGTTGCGAGATCACGCACCCGCTAATGCTGACGCGTATTATTTGAAGCTGCTGCAGCTCGCAAAACTTCATTCAGAGCAGGAAGTGGCTGAGGCGCTCGAATTGCTACTTGAAGAGCAGCAATTACCTAAACCTGATGAAGTTAAAGCACTTATTGATGCCTATGCTAAAGCACGTCAGCAGGTCTATATCCATCAACCAAGCGCGGCTGATTACGATAGCCTGTTAACTTCCACTTACGGGAAGGGGGCGCATTAATGAAGTATAGGCAACCAAGCACTATTGATGATTTAAAACAGCTGTTGCAAGTTTTGAAATTGCCGATTTTCTTAAACCAATTTCAATTGGTAGCGGAACGATGTGAAAAAGAAAAGCTATCTTATATCGAGTTTTTGCACGAGCTTACCGTGCGCGAGCATGAAAATCGTCAACAAAAACGGATTCAATCACTCATAAAAAATGCAAAGCTACCACGTAAGAAATTGCTGAGTGATTTTGATACCACCCGCATACCAGGACTTGCGCCAAGTCAGATTGTCAATCTTGCCTCTGGCGATTTTATCGATCGCTACGGCAACGTTCTTATCTTTGGTAATCCTGGCACAGGAAAGACACATCTCGGGATAGCGCTGCTCATTGAGTGGTGTTTATTAGGACGTAAGGTGCGGTTTTTTACCGCGGTTGATTTAGTGCAGTCACTACTGCAGGCTAAAGCTAAGCTGCAATTGGCGCAGTATATTAAGCAGTTAGACCGTTTTGACGTGCTAATGATAGATGATATTTCCTACGTCCCATTTGAAAAATCAGAGATGGATGTATTGTTCACCTTGCTATCAGAGCGCTATGAGATGAGAAGCCTGTTGATCACCAGCAATTTGTCGTTTTGTCATTGGGACAACATCTTTAAGGATTCGATGACGACCAGTGCCGCAATTGATCGCTTGGTTCATCATGCCACGATCCTTGAGTTAAACACCTCAAGCTATCGCGCGGCTTGTGCCGAGCAGGCGCTATCTAAAGCAACCATTACCCAACCCAAAAAGACTAACAAGGAGGAAGGCGTTATGACATAATTTGCACACCTATCTTAGGTGGTAGGGAGGAGGATGACTTGGTTTAGGCGGTGACACTGGTAGGGAATTATAATTGTCGCTACACACCTCCTATGACTTTAAGTTAATATACTTACTTCTGTAATTGACGTCTATTCACTTTTTCCTTGTATTCTAATTTACACGAATATTACCACAATGAAAATTGATTCTGTT
>VFKI01000053.1 GCA_009885665.1 Gammaproteobacteria bacterium | reverse complement strand
TCGCGATTCTCCCCCTTAAGAAAAAACGGCAGGAAAGCCGTTTTTGACGCACAAAGTGCGCCCGAAGGGTGAGCCTCCAAGGACGGAGGCGAATCTATCCCCCATCGCGAAAAGTCAGGTTGCACCTGGCTTCGTAGGTGTTTTGTCGGGGTGGTGCTGAATAGTTACAGAACCGTTTTATATGGAGCCATGACAGTGACTGAAACAGCAAGAGAAGAAAGTAAAGAGACACCCGCCGTGGAGACTTTGTCACACGAGGAAGCTTTGCAAAAATTGACCGAGGCGGAAGAAAAAGCGACCTATGCTTTCGACCGAATGTTGCGCATCCAAGCGGATATGGACAATATGCAGCGGCGCGTGGAGCGCGATATCGCCAATGCGCATAAGTTTGGTCTGGAAAAGTTTGTCCTAGAATTATTGCCTATTATCGATGGCCTGGAACGCGCTGTTGACGCGCATGCTGCTGAAGATGGCGGGGCAGACAGCTTGTTGGAAGGGGTCAGCATGACTTTGCGCATGTTGCATGCCGCTTTAAACAAGTTTGGGGTACACGCTGTGGATCCTAAGGGTGCAGCTTTTAATCCTGAGCATCATCAAGCGGTTTCCACGCAGCTGGATACGACCGTAGCCGCGGGGACGGTGCTGGTCGTGTTGCAAAAAGGGTATTTATTAAATGACCGCTTGGTGCGCCCTGCGATGGTGATTGTCGCAAAAGCATCTTGATCTATTCAAATTCGCCCATACATTTTAGTTATCAGACATTTTAGTTATTAGATATTTTTGGAGAACAACATGGCAAGCGCAACTAATAGTCGTATTATCGGCATCGATCTTGGTACAACGAACTCCTGTGTCGCAATTATGGAAGGTGGCAAGGCTCGGGTCATTGAAAACGCCGAAGGTGATCGCACCACACCTTCGATTATTGCTTATTTAGAAGGTGAGGAAATCTTAGCAGGTCAACCCGCTAAGCGTCAGGCGGTGACGAATCCAAACAATACGATTTATGCAGCCAAGCGCTTAATTGGCCGTCGCTATGAAGAAGAAGTCGTTGCACGTGACCGCGAAATTGTACCGTACAAAATCGTGCGTGCTGATAATGGCGACGCATGGATTGAATTAGCCGATGGTCGTAAACTGGCGCCGCCGCAAATTTCGGCGCAAGTATTGATGAAAATGAAGAAAAGCGCAGAAGATTATCTGGGTCATCCAGTGACAGAAGCGGTCATTACTGTGCCGGCTTATTTCAACGATTCGCAACGTCAAGCAACAAAAGATGCCGGTCGTATTGCGGGTTTGGATGTGAAGCGTATCATCAATGAACCGACGGCGGCGGCATTGGCATTTGGCTTAGATAAAAAACCAGGTGATCGCAAAATTGCGGTATACGATCTCGGTGGTGGTACGTTCGATGTGTCGATTATTGAAATTGCTGAAGTCGATGGCGAGCATCAGTTTGAAGTCTTATCAACCAATGGCGATACTTTCTTGGGCGGTGAAGATTTTGATATGCGCCTGATTAATTATTTAGTAGATGAATTCCATAAAACGTCGGGTATCAATTTACGCAATGATCCATTAGCGTTACAGCGTTTGAAAGAAGCGGCAGAAAAAGCCAAAATTGAATTATCTTCAGCGCAACAAACAGAAGTTAATTTACCGTATATTACCGCAGATGCATCTGGGCCTAAGCATTTAAATATTCGTATTACGCGTGCTAAGCTCGAATCTTTGGTGGAAGATTTAGTACAACAAACCATAGAACCTTGCCGTATTGCTATGAAAGATGCCGGTGTCAATTCAAGCGATATCGAAGATGTTATCTTGGTGGGTGGCCAAACGCGTATGCCGCTGGTACAAGAAGCGGTGAAAAAATTCTTTAATAAAGAACCGCGCCGCGATGTTAATCCAGATGAAGCGGTGGCAGTGGGTGCCGCGGTGCAAGGTGCGGTGTTGTCAGGTGATGTGAAAGATGTGTTGTTACTGGATGTCACGCCATTATCCTTAGGTATTGAAACCTTAGGCGGTGTGATGACTAAATTGATTGAAAAAAACACCACAATTCCGACTAAAGCCAACCAAGTTTTTTCGACAGCAGCGGATAATCAAACCGCGGTCACAGTGCATGTATTGCAAGGTGAGCGTGAAATGGCTTCTGCCAATAAATCATTGGGTCGTTTTGACTTAACCGATATTTCATCCGCACCACGCGGCACGCCACAAATCGAGGTGACTTTTGATATTGATGCAAATGGTATTTTGCATGTGTCAGCCAAAGATAAAAATACCGGTAAGGCGCAATCCATTACCATTAAAGCATCAAGCGGTTTGTCGGAAGAAGAAGTTAAGAACATGATTCGTGATGCGGAAACGCATGCGGCAGAAGATCGTAAATTTCACGAATTGGTTGATGTCCGCAATCAAGCGGATGGCGTGATACACTCCATCACCAAATCTTTACAGGAAGCAGGTGAAAAAGTACCGGGTAATGTGCGCGGTGAAATTGAGCAAGCCGTCAAGGATTTGCAAGAAACCGTGAAGAGCGATGATAAAGGTCGCATTGAAGCTAAGCTAAAACGCGTCACAGAGTTGGCAGGTCAACTGGGTCAATATGCTGGCGGCGGTGAGCAAGCGCAGGCGGGTGGTCAGTCGAAAGGCGATGCGGGCGCAGGCGAACACGGTGAAAATGTTGTCGATGCTGAGTTTGAAGAAGTGAAAGATAACGGTAGCAAGTAAGAAGTGCTATCATTCACAACGCCCCGTATGCCCGACATTCCGCATCAAAGTATTTTTTGAATAAATCGAGGCAAAAATGCGTTTTAAAGCGCAGTTTACATGCACGTAAATGAGCATTTAAAACGCATTTTTAACGAAGAGTTATCAAAAAAGACGAAGGTGCGGGATGTCGGATATGTCGGGGCGTTATATATTTAAGCGCTTGATGCAGTGTGTTACGGACGCAGTGCTTATCCTATAGAAGATATTTATTATTATGTCAATCAAACGCGATTATTATGAAGTGCTGAGTGTGGAACGCAATGCGCAAGGCGATGAAATACGTAAATCATTTCGTCGTCTGGCGATGAAGTACCATCCGGATCGTAATCCAGGCGATACAGCAGCAGAAGAGCAATTTAAAGAAGCGCGCGAAGCGTATGAAGTGCTGTCTGACGAACAAAAGCGTGCGCTATACGATCAATATGGCCATGCAGGCTTGAGTGGTGCAGGCGGTATGGGCGCTGGTGCTGGCGGTATGAATTTCAGCGATATTTTCGGCGATATTTTCGGCGATATTTTTAGCGGCGGTCGCGCCGGCCCGCAGCGCGGTGCGGATTTACGTTATCAATTGGAAATTACGCTTGAACAAGCGGTGGGTGGTGCAACGGTTGAAATTGATGTGCCAAATGTGCTGACATGCGAAGTGTGTCACGGCAGTGGCGCGCGTAAAGGCAGTCAACCTGTGACGTGTAGCGATTGCGGCGGTTATGGTCAAGTCCGCATTCAGCAAGGTTTTTTCACGGTACAACAAGCGTGCCCGAGTTGCCGCGGTAAGGGTAAGCGTATTGCGGATCCCTGTACCACGTGTCGTGGCAGTGGCCGTTATCGCAAAACGCGTAAATTGTCAGTCCGAATTCCTGCGGGTGTGGATAATGGTGATCGCATTCGTTTGGGTGGGGAAGGTGAGGCGGGTGAAGCGGGTGCGCCGCAAGGTGACTTATATGTCCAGGTTTCCGTTAAGCCGCATCCTTTATTTAATCGCGATGGCATGAATTTACATTGCGAAGTGCCGATCAGCTTTACCACCATGGCGCTCGGTGGTGAAATCAGCGTGCCGACATTGACGGGGCAAATGAAAATTAAGGTGCCGCTGGAAACACAGTCTGGTAAAGTGTTTCGATTAAAAGGGATGGGTGTGCCGGCAGTACAGGGTAGTGGTAAGGGCGATATGCTTTGCCGTGTGGTGGTCGAAACGCCCGTTAATCTGACGGCAAAGCAAAAAGAATTATTGAGCCAGTTTGAACGAACATTGTCGGCTGACAATCAGCACAATCCGCGTTCGAGTTCGTGGTTTGATAAAGTCAAAAAATTTTTTGAAGAGTTGAAAACATGAATAATCGCTATCCAATGACTGTTCGGGGTGAAGCTTTACTGCGTGAAGAATTACAACGTTTAAAAACCGTTGATCGGCCGCGCATTATTAATGCCATTGCGGAAGCGCGCGCGCACGGTGATTTAAAAGAAAATGCGGAATATCACGCTGCGCGTGAACAGCAAAGTTTTGCTGAAGGGCGCATTATGGAAATTGAAGGTAAGTTAGCGCATGCGCAGGTCATTGACGTCACGCGTATGGAAAAAACCGGCAAAGTGGTGTTTGCGACAACCGTGACCTTGATCGATGCCGCGACTGAGCATGAGATCACTTATCAAATTGTGGGTGATGACGAAGCCAATATCGAAGAAGCGCGTATTTCTATTAACTCACCTATTGCGCGAGCATTGATTGGTAAGCATGAAGGGGATGAAGTGAGTGTGCGCACGCCTGAAGGCACGCGGCAATATGAAATTGTGACGGTAGCTTACCTTTAAAATGGCAGGAAAAAGCGGTAGTAGTAAGCGCTGGCTGCAAGAACATTTTTCGGATGCGTATGTCAAGCAAGCGCAGCGCGAGGGCTATCGTGCGCGTGCAGTTTATAAATTAATTGAATTAAATGAACGCGATCGTTTATTCCGTGCCGGTAATACCCTCATTGATTTAGGCGCAGCGCCGGGGAGTTGGTCACAATATTTAGGCAAAATAATTGGCAAAGGCCAAGTGATCGCGCTGGATATTTTAGCGATGCCGCCGTTGGCGGGTGTTGAATTTATTCAGGGGGATTTTACGTCTGATAGTGTTTTTCAACTATTATTGACGCGGTTGGCTGACAAGAAAGTGGATTGGGTTTTGTCAGATATGGCGCCGGACATGAGTGGTATTGAATCGGTTGATCAGCCGCGCGCGATGGAATTAGCTGAATTGGCATTGGATTTTGCGATTAAAGTTTTGCGACCCGATGGGGGGTTTGTTGTTAAAGTATTTCAGGGCGAGGGCTTTGATGCGTATTTACGTGCGGTACGCCAGCAATTTGCAAAAGTGGTTATTCGTAAACCCAAAGCTTCGCGCGACCGCTCGCGCGAAGTGTATTTAGTTGCACGGCAGTTGCGGTAATAGCATTGTCTGTTAATTAGCTTCACCTCAGTTATCAGAGACAATAGATTACAAGCCACAGTACGTTGCTGCCAGGAAAGGCGATTCAATGTTTGGTTTTTGTTGTTTAGGAGGTTTTTGAGGAAATAAAGTAGATGCGTATGCGGTGCGTGTTTGTGCAGGCGATGTTGTATTTTGAGCGGTATAGGCGACATGTGCTTCATTGCAGCTGAGGTCGATCGTTGCTTGCGCTGTATTCGAAACCGTTTCATGGATATCATTGCTGAGTTTGTGATTATTTTCATTGGGTGTGTTGCTGCTTGTTTTTTCATTGAACACGTTAAACCAGGTGTATATTTGAATTGCTCTGTTAGCTAAAGGGCGTGAAATTGTCATCTCGTCATGAGGCACGAAAAGTTCGTGCAGTTGATTTAAACCGGAATGCGTATTGTGAACCTGCAGTGGGTAGTTAACATGTGCCAACTGCTGCGTGTCACTGTCATAGAAAAATTTTTTGATGAGTGCTTCATCATTGTCTATACATGGGTCGATGGATTTTTTCTCTTCCGCGGATGGTTTCGGGTTGTTTTTTTTGTTGACGCTATGGTATGGCATTTTTAATCTCAAAGTGCGTAACGAAACACTTTTGATGCTTCGCATCTTGAAGTGTAATGGGTATAAATTAAGCGCGGCATTTTATATTATAAGATATAGTTTGTATAGTTTTGACAGCGTCACTTTGTAAAATTGACGCAAGCGTTCGTTATCTGTTACCCAACGGTTGTAGCAATGCGTCTCCTGCCCTATTTTTTATAGTGGATACAAAAATTGCGTTAAAATATTTTCACAAATACCAAGCTTTTTCCATTCACAGGGTTCACACATCGCATGAAACTGTTCAAGGGTAAGGTGTTGTTTGATTTTTTCTTTTGCATCTTGCCAAGTAATTGTTGTGTTCGTTTTGATGTGTAATGCGTTTGCATGCGCCTGATCGAGGCGATCAATTTTTTCTTGTGAGTCACACCGTAAATTTCGCCGGTGAGGACAGGGGGCGCAAATTGAATCGGTATACGGGACAATCTTAATTGCTGTGGTTTCATCCGCCTCTAGCATTTGCATGATGACGGTGAAGTTGTTGATAAAGTTGGCTGAATATCCTGCGCCTTGAAAACATAAGGCGCAGAGAAAATGATGCGGTCGAAATTGAATGGCCATATTATTTAACTGGATTTTTCCAGAAGCGCGGTATAACTAGGCTAATGGCTAATAATTTGAGTGGCTCAGTAATGATAAAAGGTAATAATCCAAGCATGATGGATTGATGCCAGCCCACAAAGTGCATTAACACGCTTAAGCCACACGCAAAAATCACAACGGTTCCAGCCATGCTGGCAATGAAGCTGCGCAAAATGGTTTTTGCCATGCCGTGTTCAGCTAGCCAGCCACTCATCAGTGCGCCAGGTAAAAATCCAATGAGATATCCCATGGTGGGCCCAAATTGCGTGTTAGCAGCTAAGACTGGGAGGCCAATACAGCCTGCAACCAAATAGCCAATTAAGGTTATGGCGGCGAGCCGTGGACCCATGGCCATGCCTAAAAAAATGGCAGCTGAACTTTGGAAGGTTAACGGGACGGGTTGGAGGGGGATGATCAGATGCGCTGCAAAGGCTAAAAATAGAATTCCAAAGCTGCAAAGTAAACTTTGTTTAAGAAAAGAAGGCGCCGTTAACAGGCGAGATTGTAATGTGGCTGCGTTGTACATAAAATTTATCCTATCATGAAGAGGAGCATGATAATCAGCTTGTTTTGAAAAGTAAAATGTTTTGTAACTATTCAGATGGCTAGTCGGGCAAATAGCTCGCCCGCCTGACGCCACCAAAGGGGGAGAATCGCGATTCTCCCCCTT